>JBATMM010000311.1:0-20806 GCA_049289835.1 Saprospiraceae bacterium
AAATCCGAAAACGGTGCAAGCGTAATGCAGATAATGATAAATATAAGAGTGAATCCGGCGAGTAAAATCGTCAATGCTATTTCATTAGGCGTCTTCTGACGTGAAGCTCCTTCAACTAAAGCAATCATCTTATCCAGAAAACTTTCTCCGGGCGATGTAGTCACCTGCACTTTTATCTTATCAGATAAAACCTTCGTTCCGCCTGTGACAGATGATTTATCTCCACCTGATTCCCTGATCACCGGTGCACTTTCACCTGTGATGGCGCTTTCATCAATGGTTGCAATTCCTTCGATGATTTCTCCGTCCATCGGAATGGTATCTCCTGTTTCGCAGAAAAAAACATCCCCCTTCTTCAAGAGTGAAGAGTTAACCGATTTCAAATGCCCACCTTCCAGGACTAATTTGGCCGGCGTTTCTTCTCTTGTTTTTCGCAGAGAATTTGCCTGTGCTTTTCCTCTTGCCTCTGCCAATGCCTCAGCAAAATTGGCAAAGAGAACAGTAAGAAATAGTATAATGAAAATGGTGAAGTTATATGCGAATGATCCTTGTGATGCTTCACCCATTAATATCCAGATGCAAACTCCAAGCATATATACGGTTCCTACCTCAACCGTAAACATCACCGGATTGTGAACCATAATTCGCGGATTGAGCTTAATGAATGATTGCTTAATGGCCTCATTCACCAGGCTTTTATCAAATAGTTTTGTTTGTCTTTGCCTTTTCATGATCAGGAATATTCTATATTAAAACAATGAGAAATGTTCTGCAATGGGGCCAAGTGCCAAAGCCGGAAAAAATGACAATCCAACAAGCACTACGATTACTGCGAATACCATCATCCCGAAAGTCGCCGTATCTGCCTTTAAAGTACCTGCACTCTCAGGAATATGTTTTTTGGCTGCAAGCAGTCCCGCTATGGCTACCGGTCCGATAATGGGAAGAAATCTTGCAAGCAACATCACAATACCACACGTGATATTCCAGAATGGATTCCCATCTCCCAACCCCTCAAATCCGCTTCCATTGTTGGCTGACGACGAAGTATACTCATACAGCATTTCACTGAAGCCATGATAACCTGGATTATTCAGCCACCCTGAAGCATTACCCGAAAACCACCAACCCATAGGCGTATCATGTGCTGCCAGATAACTTGCTATCGCAGTGCCTGTGAGAATAAGTAGCGGATGCAACAGGAAAACAATCATCGCGATTTTCATCTCGCGCGCTTCTATTTTTTTACCCAGGAATTCAGGAGTTCTTCCTACCATGAGTCCACTGATGAAAACTGCTATGATGATGAAAATGTAGAAATTGAGAAATCCTACTCCTACTCCACCGTAAAATGCATTGACCATCATGCCGAGAAGTGCATTCATGCCGGACAAAGGCATCGAACTGTCATGCATAGAATTGACAGAACCATTTGATGTGATTGTCGTATTAATTTCCCACAATGCAGATGCAGCGGGACCGAAACGAACTTCTTTTCCTTCCATACTCCCCATAGGTTGAGTAATTCCCATTTTTTCAATCGCAGGATTACCACCCATCTCATAATGAATGGTCGGAAGGACAAGCAAAATAAATCCTGCTGTCATCACACCAAATATCATCCACGCCAGTTTTTTCCTGTTCAGAAAATAACCTAATGCAAATACCAATGCGATCGGAATAAGAATGATGCTGATATTTTCAAGGATATTGGTGAGATAATCCGGATTTTCAAGTGGCACAGCTGAATTAGCGCCAAAATATCCGCCACCATTTGTTCCAAGTTGCTTGATAGCGATCATAGCTGCGGCCGGCCCTGTACTTACCTGCATCGTATCCCCTTGCATCGATATCATAGTGTCCTTCCCATTAAAGGTCATGGGTGAACCATGAAACATCAGTACCGTAGCAACAATCACAGAAAGTGGTAACAATATTCGAGTGCAGGATTTAACTAATAGATTATAAAAATTGCCAAGCATATCCGCTGTTCTTTCTTTCATGGCAATGAATACGACTGCACAAATAGCAATCCCCGTCCCTGCACTGATAAACTGCCAGAGCATCAGTATCAACTGTCCGAGATAGGACAAACCGCTTTCTCCCGAATAATGCTGAAGATTGGTATTGGATACGAAACTTACTGACGTGTTGAACGCCAAATCCGCACTCATGGAAGGATTGCCATCAGGATTCAATGGCAGCCAGCTCATGTTCATGAGCACCGCCATGGAAAGTAAAAACCAGATGGCATTAATGGTCAGCAATGCTGCGAGACTCTGCTTCCAGTTCATCTCCTTTGAAGCATCAATTCCGCTGAAGCGGAAAAAGAATTTTTCAAGCGGATTGAATATAGGATCAAGCCAGGTTCTTTCACCTGCAAACACCTTTGAGATGTATTTACCGAGCGGAATGGCCAGCACCACCGCAGCGATATAAATGAGGATAACCCCTAAGATTTCTGTATTCATGATATTTAGAATTTTTCCGGCTTGATGAGTACATATCCCATATAACCGAGGAGGAGTAATGCAATAAGAAAGAGCGCTATCATTTGAAGTTAGGTTTTAATAAAATTTAATTACTAATACGTTACGGCACCTTTGTAAACCCTATCAATTCTAAGATTTAGAATTACTCAGTAAAAGGAACTACTTGTTCCCCTTTAGGGGTTAGGGGCCAATTAAGCCATCATAGCAGATTAGATTTTTTCAAAAAAATCAATGGCTTTGAAGAAAATGGCGAATCCGATTAAGCCTGCCAGTATGAGTATTGTGGTAATCATGATTATTCAATTTTGATTAAAGGTTGAAAATCGATTTGAGAGATTTGTTGACCTGGGTTATTGTAAGGAATGATTCTTATCATTTCAAATCCTAAGGATGTCTTAACAGTATTTGTTTATGATGTCTCCTCCTTAGTTTGCTTTCCTTGTTTATCCTATAGATAACCGCTATACACAATGGTATGGCGTAACCTATCATTAAAAGGATAATACTTATTGACTCTTCCATTTTTATTTTATCGGTTTAGAAGTAATTTGATTTTCCAATAAATGATGTAGATAAACGCAATTGCAAAAAGAAAGGCAAAAAGAATAACCAAAACCTCTTTGATATTGAGTTTTCTCCTACGCATTTGGTAGGGGTATGCCAATATCCGTTCCACTGAATATTCCCAATGAATTAACTAGTTAACAATCAATATTTTATAAACAAATCCGGGGAAATGGACCTATACGAAACCCTTCCATTTTGAAAGGGTGATTTCCATTTTGGCATGGAGAGGTTGACTATGCTTGGAATTTACTTTCATCAATTCCTTAAAGATTATCTTCTGCAATTTGGTGCACTTTTTTTGTTACTGCCATATGGACCTTTCCTTGCGGTTGATGAAAATGAAATCGGAAAACTTTGAGACAAAAAATAATTTGCATTAATCTGCGACAATAAAACAGGTTATAATTTGAAATTTAATTTGCGTAAATGCTTCGACTTGCTTTACACATCCTTGTGCTACAGCTCAGCAACACTGCGAAATTTGCGGCAATGAAAAAATGGGCAATCAGCAATTGGCAATGAGCAAAAATATAATTTGTGTTAATGCTTCGACTTGCTTAACACATCCTTGGGCTACAGCTCAGCAACACTGCGAAATTTGCGGCAAGGAAAAAATTGGCAATTGCCAATGAGCAAAAATATATCTTCGCAATTGATAGTCAAGAGTATAACGCTTATTCTAACTTATACTCCTGTAATTTTCGATACAAGGTGGTCAGCCCGATATTCATCAATCTTGCTGCCTCCGTTTTATTCCCTTTTGTATGATTAAGTACTTTCAATATGTGCAGCTTTTCCGCACTTGCCAAATCAAAAGCTGATAATGTCTTATTATTTGTCGGGATCTGAATTGAACTAAGAAATTCATAAGGCAACGATTCAGTTGTCAGTTCATCTGATGTTGACAATATCACACTTCGCTCTATAATATTTTTAAGCTCCCGTATATTTCCGGGAAAAGTATGATGTTGAAGTACCCTGACAAAATCAGGAGAAACAGATTTAATATTCTTGTTGGTCTTTTTCGAAAATACCTGAACAAAAAATTGAATGAGGTCCCCTATATCTGAAACTCTTTCCCTCAGGGCAGGAAGCCCGATTTGAAACATGGATATCCGGTAAAATAAATCCTGTCGAAAATGACCGGCTTCAATTTCATTTTCCAGCTTTCGATGGGTGGCTGCAATTATCCGGACATTAACCTTAATCGATTTGCTTTCCCCGATTTTCATTAGTTCCCCGGTTTCTATAACCCGTAAAAGCTTGGATTGCAACTCCAGGCTCATTTCCCCTATTTCATCAAGGAAAATGGTCCCGTTATTGGCTTCCTCAAATAATCCGGTTTGATCTCTGGTCGCACCCGTAAATGCTCCTGCCTTATGACCGAACATTTCACTTTCAAGCAATTCTTTATTGAAGGCTGAACAATTGATAGCCACAAAATTTTTTGTATTTCGTCTGCTTGCCTGATGAATAGCCTGGGCGAAAATTTCTTTTCCTGTACCTGTTTCGCCTGTCAGTAAAACAGTAGTATCCGTCTGAGCTACTTTTTTTGCCAGTTCAATAGCCTTCAGTAAGTTTTTTGATTTCCCGATGATGTTATCAAAAGAATATCGGTCTCCCAATTGCTTTTCAAGTAATTGTATACGCCTTGCCAGGTCCACTTTTTCTATAGCCCGGTGAAGAAGGGGGATTATTTTATTGTTGTCATCTCCTTTTGTGATATAATCGAATGCTCCGTTTTTAATAGCTTGCACCCCATCCGGAATATTGCCGTATGCTGTCAATAAGATAATTTCAACATGGGGATATTTGTCTTTGATGATTTTTGACAGCTCGACACCATTCCCATCGGGTAGCTTTACATCACATAGCACTACATCGACTTCTGTATGCTCCAATCTTTTCAAAGCACCTTTGCAGTCCGGTGCCTGAACAACATCAAAACCCTCCAGACTGATTATCCTCGTCAGCAGGGATCTGAGCTTCTCTTCATCGTCAATAATTAAAATTTTATTCAAGTCTATGGATACGGGTTAACATACAAAATTAACATTTATAACCTTTGGATAAAGACTCGCTTGAGCTTATGTGATTTTTATTTTCATGTTGGCATTTTACATTATTTGTGATTCTGAAAATCTTAATCCATAAATTCCGTATTTTTACAATAGAAATTTATAACAATGGGAACTTCAGATAATGTTAATGACATCCTTTCAAAGGTTAAAACCTTAAACATAGAGGAACAATTGTCGCTACTTGAAAGACTCGTGTTACTGGTAAAAAAAACACACAAAACCTCCACTCCTCTCATTAAGTTGACCTCGCTTGGAGGATTAGGAAGCGAACTTTGGAAAAATACTGATATTGACAAATACCTGGATGAAGAAAGAAAATGGTAATTCAGGACTTTTATTCAAAATCAGTTTTTCTTGATACTGCACCCCTTATTTATTTTATAGAAGGGCATAGTCAATATCAAACCCATCTAACTGCATTATTTGAGTTGAATGCGAAAGGAGGCTTTTCTTTTATTACTACTACTATAACTTTTTTTTGGAAGTCCTTGTAAAACCAATCAGAGAAAACAAACATCTACTCGTACAACAATACAGGGACATTCTAACCACAGCAGATGGAATTGAAATCCTTGAGATTAATTCGACCATTGCAGAAAATGCAGCACACATCAGAGCAAAATATAACCTGAGAACACCGGATGCTATTCAACTCGGTGCTGCCATAGAATCACATTGTGATTATTTTTTAACCCATGACAGAAGACTCAGAGGTATTGATGAAATAAGAGTGCTTTACCTTGATGAAATCAAATAAGCTTTATCTTATTGATCTTAGTTTCTATTCCTCCGGATTCGCCTTCCGGTGATCCTGTAGAAATTTCTCCAGGCCAAGATCAGTAAGCGGATGATACAACAATCCCAATATCGCAGACAAAGGACATGTCACGACATTGGCACCTGCTTTTGCAGCTTCGACTATATGTCGCGCACTCCGGATAGAGGCGGCCAATATTTGAGTATCGAATCCCTGTAAAGTATATACTTCAGAGATCTCCTTGATCAGGGTCATCCCATCCCAATTGGTATCATCTATCCTGCCGATAAACGGAGACATATAGGTGGCACCGGCTTTTGCAGCCAGTATCGCCTGACCCGTTGAAAAAATCAACGTACAATTCGTACGTATGCCATGATCTTTAAACCAATTCAGTGCTTTGATTCCATCCTTGATCATCGGTACTTTGACAACGATGTTTGAGGCAAGGTCAGCAAGAATTTTTCCCTCTTCTACTATACCATCAAAATCAGTGGAGATCACCTCAGCACTCACGTCGCCATCCACAATAGCGCATATAGACCGATAATGATTCTGAATGTTTATCCTGCCCGTTATCCCCTCTTTAGCCATCAACGAGGGATTCGTAGTCACACCATCAAGGATGCCTAGCTCATTGGCTTCTTTGATCTGGTCAAGGTTTGCTGTGTCTATAAAAAATTTCATGTCCGGAAATTAAGAAAAGAAAAAGTGAGAAATCATATCGCTCCGCTCAACTTACTACCCTTGCTGCATTTCTGCCCTGGGGGAGTTCGCAAGGAGCTGGACGTATGACTCTCACTCCCCGCAAATGTAATGATTATCCCTCTGCCTGTTCTTCAAGGCCGGTTATTTCCTTTTTATTGTTCCGCCACCCAGGCAGATTAGGCAATTCAGCTTTAAGTACAATCGGGACTTTCTGAATCGGATGTATAAATTCCATCTTCCGGCAATGAAGCATGAATGCATTGGGATCATTCATGGATTGACCACCATACTTGACATCTCCGAATATAGGACTTCCGATGAAACTCATATGGACACGCAACTGGTGAGATTTACCTGTAATGGGATGCAGCCTGATGAGGAAAAACCGGTCCACTTTGCCCAGCGTCTTATATTTCGTTCTTGCTTTCACAGCCCCGGTTCTTTCTCCTTTGACGACCTCTACAATATTTTTATTCCGGTCTTTGTACATCCAGTTTTGAAGATCACCTTCGAAAGGATCAGGGCACTTCGTCACCAGCGCGAGATATGTTTTGTCAACTTTCCGTTCCGTAAACAATTGCCGCATACGGTCCTTTCCTTTGGAAGTTTTGGCAAAAATTAATACCCCACTTACCGGACGGTCTAATCGGTGACAGGACTGCAGAAAGACATTCCCGGGTTTCTTGTATTTCTCCCGTACATATTCCTTCAATATCTCTTCAAGGCTCGTATCTCCGGTATCATCGGTGTGAACGAGAAGGCCATTCGGCTTGTTTATGGCTATCAGGTGGTTATCTTCATAGATGATTTCAAGGTCAGTTAAAGCCATATCGCAAGTTAGAAATTTTCAAATTCGCAGATGAATATCACACTCGGCTTTTCTCCATGTCCTAACGATACCTTTATGTTTGCTGCTCTTGTCAATGGTTGGATTGATACAAAAGGTCTGGAATTTACTGTTCTCATGGAAGATGTAGAAACACTCAATGAATGGGCCGCTTCTACCCGTCTGGATGTCACGAAGATGAGCTTTCACCGTTCATTATCTCTGCTTGATAAATACACACTTCTTCAATCTGGTGCTGCCCTCGGCAATGGTTGTGGCCCTCTTCTGATATCTAAATCACAACCTGAAAAAGAGGAAATCCTGAATGGTCCTGTTCTCCTGCCTGGACAATGGACAACGGCCCATCTCTTGTTCAATATTTTTTATCCCGGATGCTACGACAAACAATTCGTTGTCTTTAATGAGATCGAAAAGATGCTCATTGAAGATAAAGCAGTGGCTGGTGTCATTATTCATGAAAACCGCTTCACTTATGAAGCTCTCGGTCTTCATAAGATTATAGATCTGGGTGAAGCCTGGGAAAATAAAACCGGTTTGCCTATCCCATTAGGAGGAATCTTTACCGCTGATCGTATTTCGGACGAAACCAGGACGATCATTGAATCCCTTATTTCAGAAAGCATTCAATTTGCCTATTTGCACCCGAAAACAGTCATGCCATACGTCCGACAGTTCTCTCAAGCTATGGATGAAGAGGTCATGAAGAGCCATATCCGACTGTATGTCAACGATTTTTCCCTCGATTTGGGGGAAAAAGGTCGGGAATCCATCAGGATGCTTAAAAAAATGTCTCTTTAAATTTTAGAGACTCCTTTCTATCCCTTACATTTTCAGCGCAAAACATATTACAAAAATTTAATTTATCTTTTTTCCTGATAAAAAGTCATTTACATATGATAAATAAATTTAATATGTATATATTTGACCCAATAAGTTTTGGTTTTTTAATGGATAATCGCAGTGGCTCGTGAAACGTCACGAGCCCTTTTTAAGCATCTCCACGGCAGACATAAAATCTGCTTTCAGATAAGAAGTGTGATATTAGTTTTAGTTAACCTTAAGCCCGCTCATAGGAGTGGGCTTTCTTTTTTTAGATCAATCCTTTTGACAAAGGATTGATCTAAAAAAAGAATTCGGAATAATGAATAGTGATTAACGAATTATGAAGTTTAGCACTTTCCTTCGCCTTCGCCTTTGCCTTCGCCTTTTTTTTACCTTTGGAAATTCAATTCTAAAACAGAAAACCTTCAAAAACCACATACTTATGATTATCGGCGTCCCTAAGGAAATAAAAACAAATGAAAACAGGGTTGCTCTCACTCCGGCCGGAGCACTAGAGCTGACAAAAAGAGGCCATAAGGTCTATGTTCAACATAATGCAGGTACCAACAGTGGTTTTGAAGATTCTGATTATGAAGCCCGTGGAGCCACCATATTATCGACGATCAACGAAGTCTATGCAATAGCCGATATGATCATCAAAGTCAAAGAACCCATTGATGTAGAGTATCCTCTGATCAAAAAAGACCAACTCCTTTTCACCTATTTCCATTTTGCTTCATATGAGCCACTTACACAGGCGATGATTAAAAACGAGTCCATTTGTCTTGCATATGAAACAGTGGAACTTCCTGACAGAACGCTTCCACTTCTTGTCCCCATGTCTGAAGTAGCAGGCCGTATGGCTGTCCAGGAAGGCGCAAAATTTCTTGAAAAGCCTGAAGGTGGCAGAGGTGTTTTACTTGGTGGAGTCCCTGGAGTGGCACCGGCCAAAGTCCTCGTATTGGGTGGTGGTATTGTAGGCACCCAGGCCGCAAAAATGGCTGCCGGCCTTGGCGCCCAGGTGACAATCCTGGATGTCAACCTCAACAGGTTACGATACCTGGGAGATATCATGCCACCGAATGTCATCACTATGTACTCCAATGAATTAAATATTCGTGAGCTCATTCGCACTCATGAATTAATTATAGGCGCTGTTCTGATTCCTGGAGCCAAGGCGCCAATGCTGATCACAAGAGATATGCTCAAAGAGATGCGTCCCGGAACAGTCCTGGTCGATGTTGCAGTTGATCAGGGCGGTTGTATCGAAACATGCAGGCCTACAACGCATGATGATCCGATTTTCGTCATCGATGGTGTTGTACACTATTGTGTAGCCAACATGCCGGGAGCAGTCCCCTACACCTCCACACTGGCACTCACCAATGCCACCCTCCCTTATGCGCTTCGTTTAGCCGATAAAGGATGGAAAGACGCATGTCGCCAGGATCACGCCCTCAAATTGGGTCTCAATGTGGTCAGCGGAAAAGTTGTTTACAAAGGTGTAGCCGATGCCTTCGGTCTTCCTCTCATCAATGTGGATTCTATTCTATCCTGATAGAAATACGAAGAATGTATGCTTTCCGCTACTAAGAAAAATCAGTACGGACAATCCCTTGCCGTTGTCCTGTATTGTCCTGACAAACCCTCCCGATCACTCTAAAAAATAAATTTTCCCAATTGAAATTTTACTTTTAACTTACAATTCGGGAATATATTTTTCACTCTTAATCACAAAGTATGTACATCACTTTTGAAGAATTGCGGAGAATTAAACACGCCTTACCTACAGGCAGTGTAAAGAGAATAGCTGATGAGCTCCAGGTCGAAGAACAGACCGTCAGGAATTATTTTGGAGCTAAAAAATATGAAAATGGTCAAATCGTATCTCAACATATTCAACCGGGACCTGATGGTGGAATAGTGAGCCTCGAAGATGATACTATCCTTAATCTTGCAAGGAAAATCATCGAAGAGTCCACTCACGATACGATGGCTCAGAATTAAAAAAAAGGTGACCAGTGTTAGCAAGGTCACCTTTTTTTATTCTGCCAATTCATATTGATCAAAGACATTTAATGTTTTTGACCAGTTTTTTTTATGCGATCAGGATGATGACTGATTTTTGTAAAATCAAGATACGCCTCAGTATATTGGTTATATGATTCATAAATATTAAGTCGGTTTATTTCAGGCAACCTAAGTTCTGTGTGAAAATGCAAAAGTGATCTTGCCGCAATAACATCAGACTGAAATGAATAAATATCCATACGATCCTGACAATACAATCCACATTCATTTGCGGATACGATCCAGTCATAGGCTGTATCAAATGGAACCACAATGCACAGATGACTTGTAGTATTCAATCTGCCTGCAAGCGCTTCCATCCAAATCTGTGAAGAATCCTTAGCATGTTTAGCTTTTGCATTCACATTATTTTTGGCTTCCAATTGTTTATAAAAAAAAGGAGGGTTGCATATTACCAGATCAAAATTATTTTTGGCAGCATTCAGCTCATCAAAAATGTTTTCATGCTGAACCACTAATCTTTCTGACCACAACGAATTTTTAAAATTTGTATCAGCTAACTCAATCGCTGCTTCATCAAAATCAATCGCAGTGATCACTGCATCATCAAAATAATAAGCCATCATCAATGCCAGAATTCCTGTACCCGATCCAACATCAAGTATTCGATTTGGATTTTCAACAACCTTGGGTATCCATGCACCTAAAAGTAAAGCATCAGTTCCAATCTTAAAAACATCAACATGTTGCCGGATAGAAATCCCATTCCATTTGAATATTTCGCTCTGGTTTATCGATTTCAATTTATAAGAAAGGTAAAAATTCTAAGCCCCCTTTCAGGGGGTAGGGGGTCCAGACAAGCATCATTTTTTAATTCTCACGATCTCCCGTGAACGCAATTTTAATGGCTTCACTCGATTCCATATTTGATTCAAGACTTACCCGCTGTGTGGTCAATCCATCATAGACGGATATCGCGGCCGTGTTGGGAGGCACCATGCCTACATTATGCGCATACAAAACGAGATCTTCTGCAAATCCGATCAATGTCGTTTGGATCACATATTTATCCCCTGTGAGCTGGTAATTTGTAATCAACCAGTCAGGTCCGAGTTTCAGCGATATAATATCACCATCGATCGTATTGTAATCCCACACACTGATCGTGAGCTTACGCGATTTGACTTCAAGTGTTCCTGTCTCTTTCACAGCGACTGAATCAGCTACAATATCCTTTGGTGCTGCTTCCAATTCTTTGATTGACCATGACAATAAATCCTGATAAGAATGCTGATCAGATGTAGATGCCGTAAATCCAAGCCATGCTGTATGGTCCGGGCTGTTTATTTTTTCAGCAACGTCCAGTTTTACAGAAAGGACCGGAAATAAATATGTATCCAGATAAACCTGAAGGCGCCCGTCCCGATAAATGATTCGTGTGAAATGGGAATGTCCATCTGTGATCTCCGGAATTTCATGAACCGTAGCATACCTGCGATATGTTTTAGTCTCCGGATTGTAAAAAGATAAATTGATATGATTACGACTACCTTCATTATCATCTTTTGTGTCAAATTCTAAAGCTACACCATAAGGAATTTCTTTATATCCGATGTCATCGCCTATACCCCCGGTGATATTGGATGATTGAGCCTGCATGACAAAAGCAAATCCATCACCCGGCATCATCTTAGTGGAATCACTTGAAATAAGGAATGTAAATTCAGTTTCAAATCCCTCCGTAAAATCTATTTTCTTAGCCGAGTACCAACACGCTCCCGTTTGGCCTGGTTTGTCTGAAGTAAGCCGAAGACGTTCTCCGGTAATTGCAGCTGAACCATCAAGGTTGACATTGTCGCTGAAGGCTTTAAAATCATTGATTTGAAACATATATTTCTGTCCTTCAGCCTGGTTAAACATGACCATAAAAAAAACAAAACTGAAGTTCATGATCAAAACTGAAATAGAATTAATCTTTCTGCAGGTAAGGTCACCGGAAGTGCACATAGAACGGAGCATTGCAAGCCAAATCAAATGAAAAAAAATCGTCATACAAAAATAGGAAAGGGAATCCGATCCATCCGAAAGGCTTTTCGCATTCACAAATCATTGGGTTTCAATAGTTAGAGAGAAATTATAATCCTGGACTAAAAAGAAAAAGAGCCCATAACGCACTTATTGAGTAGCATTATGAGCTCTGAATGCAGCCCCTAGGGGAATCGAACCCCTCTTTACAGAATGAAAATCTGCCGTCCTAACCGATAGACGAAGGGGCCGTCTCATCGGATGCTTCCTTAAAAAGCAGGGCAAAATTAGAATTTTTTAAAACTAAAGGCTAAATAATTTGAATCCTATACTCTTTCACCGGATCCAAACTTATCTATTAAATTGATAATCAGATAGATATGAAAAGTTATTGACTTTATATATCGAATACCTCCAGAAAAAACATCGGGGATAATCCTCCTTTTGAACGTTAAGCGTTTATTTTTGTCTCTCTTAATTCATCTGCTTTAATCTAATCCTTATATCATGGCAAAAAGAATTGCAATTAACGGCTTTGGCCGAATAGGACGTCTTACATTCCGAAAGCTATATGATATGCCCGGAGTTCAGATCGTCGGTATTAATGACTTAACGGATCCTGCCACACTGGCTCATCTTCTCAAATATGATTCAGCGCAAGGCTCATTCAATAAAGATGTTAGGGTTGATGGAAATTATCTCCTGGTCGATGATGAACGAATCCTGATTTCAGCTATAAAATCACCGGCTGAACTGTGGAAAGGTTTAGATGTAGACACTGTCCTCGAATGTACAGGCCTTTTTACTGACCGTGAAAAAGCATCTCAACATATAAGACCAGATGGTGCCAAAAGAGTGATCATCAGTGCTCCTGCGAAAGGAAGCGATGTGCCTACGATCGTAATGGGAATAAATGAACATTCGATTGATCCAAAGGAGACTGTATTTTCAAATGCATCATGCACGACCAATTGCCTTGCTCCTCTCGTCAAAGTATTGATTGACAATTGGGGTATTAAAATGGGATCAATGATCACAATTCATGCCTATACTTCTGATCAGAATCTTCAGGATGCTCCGCATAGAGATCTGAGACGAGCGCGTGCTGCAGCTTACAACATCATCCCGACAAGTACAGGAGCTGCATCAGCATTGAAACTGGTCATCCCTGAAATCGGCAGCAAATTAGGTGCAATGTCATATCGCGTACCGGTGATCAGTGGGTCCATCGTAGACCTCAGCGTAGTGCTGGAAAAACCGGCTACAAAAAGCGAAATCAATGCTGCATTTTTAGATGCTTCACAAAACCGAATGAAAGGATACCTACAGTATTGCACTGACCCGATAGTTTCCGGTGATGTGATCAGAAATTCTCATTCCTGTGTCTATGATTCATTGATGACTGAAGTTACCGGTGATCTCGTGAAAGTAGTTGGCTGGTATGACAATGAAGCCGGTTACTCCTCCAGGTTAGCTGAATTGGCATACCTACTCTCCTAATAATCCTGACCTATATGAAAGGAGATTTAAATAATCTGGATGTTAAAGGTCACAAAGTCATCGTACGGGTTGATTTTAATGTTCCACTGGATGATCAATTTAATGTCACTGATGATACACGTATCAGAGGTGCTATTCCTACTATCAACTATTTAGTCAATAAAGGAGCCAGGGTAATTCTGCTTTCTCATTTTGAAAGACCTTTAAAAAGTTTACTTCCTAATGGTGAGATAGACAGAGTTAAGTTCACATTGAATCATGTTGTCCCTGTTCTCGAAAAATTACTAGGCAAGAAAGTTGCTTTTTTCCCGGACACTATTGGTGAAAAAGTAAATTCAAAAGTGAATGCTCTGCAGGATGGTGAAGTCATCTTACTTGAGAATACCCGTTTCTATGCAGGTGAAGAAAAAGGAGATCAGGAATTTGCCAAACAATTATCCTCACTTGGTGATTTTTATGTCAATGATGCTTTTGGTGCAGCACACAGAGCTCATGCCTCCACTTCTGTGATGGCGGATTACTTTGATGCTGATCACAAAGCCTTTGGTTTTTTAATGAAGAGCGAATTAGATAATGCCAAACACGTATTGGAAAATCCTAAGCGTCCCTTCATCGCGATACTCGGCGGAGCAAAAGTATCCGACAAGATTTTGCTGATTGAATCATTGCTTGATAAAGCAGATAAAATTATTATTGGAGGAGGTATGGCTTATACCTTCATTCGCGCACAAGGAGGACACACCGGTAAATCATTAGTAGAAGAGGACAAACTTGAACTAGCAAATCAATTATTAGCCAAGGCATCAAAACTTGGCAAATCAATTGAGCTTCCATCGGATAGTATTGCTGCTGATAAGTTTGCAGCAGACGCCAATTTTAAAAATGTTCCTTCTCATGAAATCCCTGACGGATGGATGGGTCT
Source organism: Saprospiraceae bacterium (assembly GCA_049289835.1). GTDB lineage: Bacteria > Bacteroidota > Bacteroidia > Chitinophagales > Saprospiraceae > Opimibacter. The sequence goes on from JBATMM010000311.1 coordinate 14,753, forward strand.
TGACATTGGACTCACGGCCAGATTCGAATATGCTCATCACCTCAAAGGCGCGGGTACTATTTTATGGAATGGTCCAATGGGTGTTTTCGAAATGGAAGCATTCTCACATGGAACAAAAGCAATTGCACAGACTGTAGCTGATGTTACGAAAACAGGTACATTTTCACTCATTGGCGGTGGCGATTCCGTAGCTGCTATTCATCAAAGCGGTCTCGCTGATTCCGTCAGCTTCATCAGCACCGGCGGTGGTGCTATGCTCGAACTTCTTGAAGGAAAAACACTTCCCGGTGTAGCAGCCATTCTTAAGTAATAGTCTTGTAAAAAGAAGAAAAGTTAGTCGGGGCGTTTTGCACCCGCCCCGACTAACTTTTCTTCTTTTTATTTGCGGAGTAATTTTCTCTATTCAGTATTCACTATTGACTATTCAATACTCTTCATTCAAGATGAAATTATATTATTGGCCTCACCGATTACTGATTACAGATTACCGCTTACTAATTACCTTATTATCGTGATTCCACCCTTCACCGTCTCACTGATATCTTCATATTGCAATTCTGCAGTATAAACATATACACCCGGAAGCATTGGCTTTCCATCAAACTTGCCATCCCATCCATCCGTATCAAGACCAGGCGTCCCGTTCATCTTGGTAAAAAGTAGATTACCCCAACGATCATATATCCTTAGATATCCGATATGGACAAGGTTAGATCTGCCGGAAATGAAGAACCAATCATTTATTCCATCGTCGTTAGGTGAAAATACTGTTGGAATAAATATGATCCTTGGTATGATGACTGTCAGGCGCATTGAATCACTAGCTACACAACCCGCCGTATCTGTCACGATCGCAGTTACAGTTCCTGAAGAGCTGGCTATAAACTCTATTTTAGGGCATCCAGGGCATGTCAGGCCATCATAGCCTCCCCACTCGATATCATTTATCGCATTTGGTGTGATATTCGTTATCAAATTGATATTTACAGAATCACCTCCTGCAACAGTTCGATTCGGTCCTAAGTCAACAGTGATTTGTATAGGCTCATTCAGGTTAAATATTTTAGTATATGAGCATCCATTCTGATCTGTGACCGTCAAACTATATTGACCAGGTGAAAGAGAAGACAGTGATGTTCCACCCTGAGGACTGACTGACCACTTGTATGTATACGGACCTATTCCTCCAATCACACCATTGATCACTAATGCACCATTATCATCTCCGAAACATGTGATATTCATAAGGCTCACATCCACATCATCGATGATAAGATTACTTTCCGGCACATCAGCCGCCGCTGTTTTTTCGCAGCCATTGTTTTTATTAGTTATCTTAAGCACATAGGTGCCACCTTGGGAAACGTCAATATCCGGTCCAGTGTTACTCCCTACGATAAGTCCATCTGCAGTACTCCAAAAGAAATCATACTCGATTATAGGCGCCCCTAACGTGGATTGAACACCTGATATGGTTGTATTACAATCAATCGAATCACCAGGTGTAAGTAATATGCTTGTCAAGGCTGTATCAATAGTCACAAAAGCTCTATCTGTACTTTGACAACCATTTGATGTGTCTTTCACAATGATATCATACTGTCCTACGGCATCAACGATGATCGAAAGACCATCAGTAGGGCCTATAATATGTCCGCCTACAGTAGTCCAACTATAAATGATGTTAGTTCCGGTTGAAGATCCACCCCCTAGAACAAAGGTCACACTATCACAAGTAAGTACTCTATCAAGACCTGCATCCGCGTTTGGTGTATTTGCATCTTTTGTGACTGTGACAGAAACAGAATCAGCACATCCGGATACACTATGCGTAACTTTTAATTGATAAACCCCTTCCTTACCTACCTGAGCCATTGAGGTAGTTGCTCCACTATTGATGACGCCTGTAGCCGTACTCCACTGATAGAGAATAGCTCCACCGGATGATGCACTACCATCTAAAAGCAACACATTTCCTCCTGCACATGTAAGCACCAAACTTGCATTGCTGATCACGGCTTGTGGTGGATCATATACATTGATGGTTATACTCTTGATAAAATCACATCCATCATCCAGGTAATGATATGTGATCACATGCGAACCGGCTCCAGCCAATACCGGATCAAACTTGCCATTGACTAAATCAGTTATTCCTGTTCCAGACCAATCACCTACACCATTTCCTCCTACAATAGTTACCTGCAGATTTATCGGAGTAGTCCCTGCATATAAACAGATGTCTGGCTGAGGATTAACAGTAATCACAGGAGTCGGACATGCCCGTGCAATACATGAGAATGTATCAATTCGTTGAGGACAAGGTCCTACAGTTTGCGAGATAATTTCAATAGCCACACTATCGCCTGGCACAAGGCCTCCAAAATCTATACAATTACCTGTGACAACTCCTATCTGAGGTGTAAGTGCATTCACTACATAGTTGGAAACTAAAGGGTCCGGCGTCCAGCAAAAACTAACACCGCTTGTATTTGACATACAATTCACAACAGGTAAATTCAAAGCTGCTCCCACTGTCAAATTTTGTGAAATCAGATCTGAAGTACATCCATTATCTGAGATCTGAAGTCTTATTGTTTTTGATCCCGGAGATGCAAAACTTAATTCATAAGGTCCGGGGCCTGCACCTGATACAATTGTTGCGGCTCCAAAATCCCAGGTATATGTTGCTCCGGGAGATGCATTTCCCGTGTAAGTTACCGTTGCATTATCAGTTATACATATGAGAGGATCAACAGTGAAATCTGCCGTGAGAGAATCGAAGACAGTGATTAAAAAAGGTTCGCTAAATGAACAACCATTCACATCAGTAGTAAAAGTCACCTGATGCTGACCTGATCCTGATACAACAGGATTAAATAATCCAAGGGCTGTATCAATGATGCCTGGTCCTGCCCATACTCCTATTCCCGGATTACCATTCACTAAAGCATTAAGCGCAATGATCGCCGGTGCATTAAGACAGGCACTATCAATGCCGGATACAACTATCGTAGGCGGAGGACAATTCTGAGCAGTACAGGTCGTAGTGACCACAATATCATCACATGGTCCGTTGCTCAGTACAGTCAGTGTCAGTGTCACCATATCATTCGGACTGAGCATGTTCACTGTATAAATACTTGAAGCTGTACCAATAGGTGCACCGTTATTAATTGAAACTGTATACGCACTGGAGCCTACTACATCATCCCAATCAAAAGTGATTGAATTGATAGTTGATGAGCAATTGACAATGGGTGTCAATAAATTACTGACCAACACATCATGCGAAATGCTGCTGGTATCACATCCCGGTTGGATCACCTGAAGGCTGATGGTTTTTGTACCATCAATATTCCAACTTACAGAGTAAGGTCCGGCTCCGCTTCCTGTGACAGAAGATGGATTGTCAAAATCCCATAGATATTGTGCTGTTGGTCCTGCTGTCCCTGTAAACGTAATGATCGAAGTGGAATCATTGCAGATTGTAGCATCGAATGTAAATAATGCCACCGGACTTGTCTGAATATCAACATTGACACAAGTGGATGATCCTTCACCACATGCACCTGTTGCATAAACACAAACCGATCCTCCTGCAGAATTTGAAAAATCAAATTCTGCTACATTAGATCCGTCCTGGAAAAGTGGGGCATCAGCAGGTCCACTCCAATCATAATGAAGATTGGACTCGCCATTGGGATCTTCAATGACCGTAAAAAACACACCCGGTTGTGCACAAACAAGTGTATCAGTGAATCCTAAATTTGGGGCGGGAGGCCAATATAGATTCGCGTCAAAACAAAAAGCAGCACCACCAATCAGGTATGTACAATTTCCTAGCGGTGTTTCCACTGTCGCATAACATTCATAACAACCACCATCAAGTACCTCCAAAATTTTATCATCAAATATTGTTGCTCCACCTGAAATCCACTCCCAGGTGATATTCGCATTTGCAGGCACAAGTTCTTGTATAATAGGAGTTAGAATGAATTGTCCATTTAAGCATGTGAGATCAATAAAGGCATCAATTCCTCCCAATACAAGATTGAGATGAAGCATAGAATCACATCCATTCAGACCCATCCCGGGATATTCCAGATCATACGTGCCCGCATTGTCATAGTTTTCACCCTCATAGAAAAAGGGATCAAAATTTGAATTCAAACAAAACAAGGTATCTAATTCGCCGATAGGCACATCAGGATATTGATCCACCTCCCAAATTGTATCATAGGGGCATCCATCCGGGTTATCAAAGGTCTTCATGTATGTACCCGGTCCACCAATACTGATCCCATGCCAAAAGAATGGAAACTCTTCAGGACAATAGGACACCGGATCCTTCTGGATATCATCGACAGCTACAATTTCAACAGGGAAACAAAATGGTATATCAGACGTATCACAACCACTGAAGGCCTGGACACAAATATCCCAGATACCTACTGGTGCATTATTATCAATGTCAATTGTATTGGTGGTTAAAGTGGAGGTAACAAATGTATTATTCCACTCCAGATGCCATAAATATCCATGAGCATTGGGTATGGAAGGTGCACAAGTCATCGTAAAGTCATTAAATCCCTGGCAAATAACTGGTGGAATAGACTCACCAGAAGTAATATCTTCATCAATCTGAGGCTCAAATACACCGGTAACATATTCAATAGTATACTGGCAGGTGGAACCGTTAGATCCATCAATTAGCAGCCAATACGTTTGACCGATTGTTAACCCACTGGCTATCAATGTCATTGTTCCTCCGGGGGAAGTACCAGGATTACATGCCAGGATATCTGCACAGGGTACATTTCCTCCAGGACAGGGTTGCCATGAGCAAGATGTGACGATTGCACTTTGCAGTCCCTGACCGGAAGAGCAATTATCTACGTGAATTTGAATCTCTATATTAGTAGCAGTCGCTATGAATTGGAAATACTGTGGGTTGTTGATAATAGTATTCATCCCACAAAAATTCATACAGCAAACACCAGGTATATTGAGTGTAGAGTAGCAAGCATCTGCCAGACAGGTCAGAGGGGCTTGTGCGCAAGTGACCGTTGGTAGCTCACCAGGCGGATTACATTGAGCCCCTATTTTAAAGACCACAAAAAGAAATGTAAGGAGTATGAAACCCCTTCTAAAAAACTGAGTATTGGGTGAAACCATTTTCACTAGTTTTACAAATGTCAACTAATACAGACAAGCCGGTGATGGGTGTTTTGAATTTATAGCCATTGGAAAAGTTAAAAAGGGACATAACCCAATGGTACTTCATATTCACGTCGCAAGTGTCCCTGTGGATCCTTTGCCCCTGCCCACTTGAAAAGACCGGGCAAAACAATGGCACATAACCCTTACTATCGAAGTTTCGAAGATAACGAAACTTAGCAAGTTTGGAACCTGACAAATGGGTTGAGTTGCCTTTAAAAACATAAAAGCAAGAATATAATTCTGACCCTGTCTGCCTGGGCAGGGCGTACAATATGAGACTGACACAAGTGCTTTTAACCCTCCCGATTATTGTTGGGTAAAAGTCAGTCTTCAAACACCTACGTGCTGACAGTATCATATCATTACAATTGATGATTACTTAGCCTTCAGATTAATGAGCAAAGATTAATAACATGAAACCTGGACAAAATGAGAAGTGAAATACTTCCAAGGAGCCTGTATCCGGGCTAAACCATGTTCACTAAAAAATGCAATTCAAATTCTCTTGTAAACCTAAAATTAATGAAACTTTCCAGGATTTTACATATGTCAATTTCTCCATATTTAAATCTTTTGAATTTCAAGGATTAATGCTGAATGTTTTTCAGCGTAAAAGAGTAATGGTCCCGTGATAAATCTCCTTCTTCCCATTGACCAATTCAACCTCAAGCAAATATGGAAAAACAGCCGGATTAAGTTTTTCTCCCTGTGGTGTATACCCATCCCACTGAAGAGAAGGATCCAAAGGATCAAGATCAGTCCGTCCAAATACTGCATTTCCCCACCGGTCAAAAATAATCCATTGAAGCACCTTCACTATTCCCGAAGAAG
>JBATMM010000312.1:0-2447 GCA_049289835.1 Saprospiraceae bacterium
CATCAAGACAAATCAGTCATTGCTGATCGAAGATCTGCCGGGTGTGATGATCAAGGGATTTACGGCGGCTATTGTTGTATTTCTTGGCGTGCAGGGAGGGCTCGCTGTACTCACGAATACGGAGACGGATGTCAATGCCTATGCTTTGTTTTTTGTGACGTTCGTTGCGGCTGTCTTCAGTGAAGATGCGTGGTCGTGGGCGAAGGGGAAATTTGGGAGTACGTTTCCGGGAGAGGAGAAAAAGTAGTAACGAATATCGAGTAACGAATAACGAGTAATGAATAATGAGTAATGAGTAATGAGTAATGAGTAATGAGTAACGAGTAACGAGTAACGATTTACAAATAGCAAATAAGGAGCAAGGAATAAACCAATAAACCAATAGCTAAAAAAAAATAAACATAGCCTTGAGTAGAGCTCATACATCACTTTAATTGCAAGGCGAAATCCGAAAAAATACAGGGATATTTTTAACAATAAAATGAAGGGATTTTTATAACAAACGGTTTAATAAATTTTTGCAAACACCAAACCCATCTGATTTTTCACTTTTAAATTTTAAATATTATGCCAAACGATTTTTTAATTACGTACAAAGACACAGCCAATTTTAACCAAATCACGGCTGTGCAAAAAGCACTTGAAAAGATTGGGCCCGGGCCGGTCGTGCTGAATACCGACGACAATTGTTTCAATGCTACACTCAATTGGGGCACCACAGGTAAAGACTTAGGAAACCTGAGGGGCAACCTGAACAAAGCAGCTGATATTGTCATCGGAGTCCAGCAAGACTTCGCACAGGAATCTGCTGTGAATTCCAATCTTTGGAATAAGGTCTTTACCGACATGATCCGCCAGACCACCCAAACGGCCTGGGGCAACTGGACGCTGAATCCCTCTGTCGTCCCTGGTGATGTAGGTATTCTTAATCCTGAAACGGGAAGCTACACTCATGTAGCTACCATGCCTGACTTCAAGAAGATCGTACTCAATGCGCCTGAAGCCTGGGTCATTGAAAGTTCTTCTGTGCACCAGACTGAGTCTGAAGTTGACTTCAAAGGTGGATATAAGGATCCATCATCCGGTACTGAGGTTAATGTCGGACTTGATGTCGCCTGGACATTTTCCCAGGAAGGTTCCATCGTATCAAATGCTACGCTGACCGGAAGGTCGCTGGTTGATGATTTCGGATTGCTCATGAAGAAAAATTTCGATTGGCTTTTAGAGCGAGCCGAATCGGTTGGATATGCCACAAAAGATGGAGGTATTCGTCAGGGTTTCGGCATGATCACTCATGTTCAGGTCTGTTATGGTGGTGTGAATATTGGTTCCCTCAATGAGAACAGCACATTTTCCCTTATAGGTTCTATAGATGGTGTCAATGCCATGACCGGTGGCGGTGAGGTCAATGCCTCTGTCAAAGGTTCATACAAAGAAGTCAATAAATCAAAAGCTTTCGAAAGTCACATGTGGCCTTCTGGTCCGAACAAGATTTCAGAGCTCGAGATTGGCCTTACTTTTCAGTTCGCCACTTTCCAAGGCAAACAAATCATGCCGACCTGGATACAACCGGTGAACAGTTTTAGGGTGATATTCGACAATGCACATGGCGGTACTTATATTGGTAAATGTAGTATTGAATATAGCGTACCCGGATCGTCAACACGGCCAAAGTTAGAGACGTCCGTTCCCGGTGGCCAGGTGCATACGCTTGACAATATTCCACTGGATGCATTTGATTTGAAAATCAAGATTCACTTCGTCGCTGGTGACGATTATAACTTTCCGTTTGATTCGCCGATTTCATCATGGCTGACGGGACAGTGTACTATCGACATGAGCGGTGTCTGGCCGTGGAAATCAGTCGCTAAGATTCGTGAATCGTACAATAGTTTATGATCGCATTCAATTCACAATTTTAACCAAACAATGCACTCCTGTTCATGTCCGTCAACAATTAATTTAGAAAAACGAATTCGAGGTAGCCATGGATGGGAGTGTTTCTGTAACGTGAAAATTCAATTTTTTTTTTTGAGAAAGGATTGAAAAATAAATTAAATCCCGCGAGTGTGATGATCAAAGGATTTATCTCAGCTATTGTGGTCTTTCTTGGTGTGCAGGGAGGGCTCGCTGTAGTTCGACTTGCGAAGCGAAGCCTCATTCTAATGATTATAAAAGGAAAAATGTATTAATTTAGGACATCCCTTATGTTGAAAACAGAACAAATACGTCACCTCCTTCAAAGGTTTGAAGATGCTTGCTACTTATACGAAGGCATAGAATGCTGGAGTGCGAGAGAGTTGCAGGAAATCTTCAATTACGCAGAATGGCGAAATTTTCTGAAGGTCATTGACAAGGCGAGGGAAGCCTGCATTCATTCAGGCGGGAGCATCCGGGATCATTTTGTTGACGTCAACAAAATGATCCCGGATGCTCCCGCCTGAATG
>JBATMM010000313.1:0-8925 GCA_049289835.1 Saprospiraceae bacterium
AATTGTTTGAGACCAAGTGAAATTCTCTTTTTGTTCTCATCAAAATCAAGTACAACGACGTGTACTTTCTGATTGATCTCGAGTACTTCAGATGGATGATTGATACGTCCCCAGCTGATATCTGTGATATAGAGAAGACCATCTACACCACCCAGATCCATAAAGGCTCCGAAGTCGGTGATGTTTTTCACTACACCTTCAAGTACCTGGCCTTTCTCGAGACCTGAGATGATAGCTTCGCGTTGTTCTGCCAGATCGCTTTCAATAAGTGCTTTGTGAGAGACAACTGCATTCTTAATATTCTCATTGATCTTGACGACTTTGAATTCCATCGTCTTACCGACAAACTGATCATAGTCGATGATCTGTTTGATATCGATCTGTGATCCCGGAAGGAATGTTTCAAGACCACCTGCATCAACGATAAGTCCGCCTTTGGTTTTACTGATGACGGTACCATTGATGATTGTACCATTGTTAAATGAGTCAACAAGTCGTTCCCAGGCTTTCAGCAATTTTGCTTTACGACGGGAAAGAACCAACTGGCCTCTTTCATCCTCCTGGCGTTCTACATATACATCTACTTCATCGCCGATCTTAAAACCATCAATGTCTTTAAATTCAGATACGGACACAAGGCCGTCTGATTTAAAATTGATGTCCAATACGGCATCTCCACCAGTGATCTGAGATACACGTGCTTTGATGACTTCATTTTCATTGACAGCACCTAATGTTTTTTCATAAAGGGCTTCTAATCGCTCGAACTCATCTTTAGCATAGATAAACTGGTGACGATTAGAGATTGACCAGTCGAAATCGTCATGTGCGGTGGATACTTCAGGTCCGGTGGTAATTTTTGGCTCTTCTTTGGGAGCTTCTGGGGTCACTACTTCTTCAGTTATGGTTTCAGTAGTTTCCTGGGTTGGAGTCTCAACGGACTCCTCTGGAAGGTTTGTTTCTTCTGACATCTCAGAGAGTTTGGTTGTTTGTACATTCCTAAATGATTGATTATCAGGAATGGAGGTTAAATAATATTATTAAAAACGGGTCGCAAAGGTAATTTTTTTCTGTTTCCCAGGCAAGGAATCTCCGGATAATCTTTTCACGCAGGGATTTCCTTATTTTAGTTGAATTAGATTAAGGATATTACGACCCATTCAATCCACAGGCTACAATTGCAGATCTTATGCGTCTTTTATATCAATTTCAAATTTTTATTCTAACTCTTTTCCTGCTGATACAACATGTTCAACGCTCACATGCTCAGTCAGCGGTGGACCTTTTGGAACACGGCAGAAAGGTGCTGCGGTCTGATCCGGATAGCACTATTTATTTTACAAAAGAGGCAATATCCTTATTGAAAAAATCATATTCGGATTCCCTTGCCCTGGAGATCTACCTGGTTCAGAATGATGCCATTCGAATGCTGGGAAATATGGATGAACTGAAAAGAGGACTGAGAATATGCGATAGCCTCAACCATAAAGTCAAAAACGTTAAAGCTTCCCTCACCATATCCAATCTCAAGGGTTTATACTTTTGGCAGCTTTCACAATTTGACAGTGCTATTCAGTGTTTCATAAAAGTCCGCGAGTTGGGTTTGCTCTTGAAGGATACGGTTGGGATTATCAAATCATATAATAATTCGGGTATTATTTTCTCAGATTTGAGTAAGCTGGATAAAGCAAAAACCGAATACCTCACGGGCATTAAGTTTGCATTGCTTAAAAAAGATAGCACAGGATTGATTTATTTATATAATGGTCTTAGCAATAATTACAGGGCAGAGGAAAAATATGACAGCGCCATCATCTTCATCAATAGATCGATTGCCATTTCTGAAATCAAGCATAATCAAATCGACATCCAGAGAGGATACTCTAATCTGGGAGCTACATATTTCCAAATGGATGAGTATGGAAAAGCTGAGGAAGCACTTCTTAAAGGAATGGCAATAGCTGAAAAACAACATATCAATCAATCCCTTGTCAAGATTTATTATCACCTCGCTGAGGTCTATATAAAAACAAAAAAGTATGACCTGGCGGATCAATATGCTAAAAAGGTCATGACTATTGCCACAGCTGAACATTATCCGGAAGACGTGATGTATGCTCATGAATTATTTTATCGAAATGCTAAAGCCCAGAATCATTTTGATGTGGCGATGAAAAGACTGGAACTCTATATGGTCGCCAAGGACAGTATATTTAAAGCTGAAAGTTCAGCCCGAATAGCAGAGATCGAAACAAAATACAGGACCGCCCAAAAAGATCTTGAATTGCAAAAATTATCTTCTGCTATTGACATCCTGGACAAGAATAAAAAATTGACACAGACACGATACATATTTATTTCCATTGGAGTTCTTCTTCTTTTTCTTGCCATTTATTTAAATAAATCAATGCGTGAAATGCAGAGAGAAAAAAGAAGACGTGAAGAATATACAGCGGGCATTCTTTTTTCCAGGGAAGATGAAAGGAAAGATTTGTCTCGCGAACTTCATGACCATGTGGGTCAAAATCTGGTCTTATTGAATCAATCGCTGATCACGGGCGATATCGGCAAGTCAAAGGAACTCACACAGGATGTGCTGACGGACATCAGGCGCGTGTCACGTGACCTTTATCCATGGCAGATTGAAAAACTCGGACTTGATGCCGCGCTAAAAGATTTAATCAAGAACACAGAATCTCTCACGAGTATTCTGATGACATATGAACTGGATCCACTTGATAAATTTGTCGATCGTGATCGTGCTCTGCAGGTATATAGAATAGTTCAGGAGTGTTTAAACAATCTTGTAAAACATTCTAACGCAAGATCAGCGCGCATCTCCCTTCACTTAATGGGTGATGATCTCAACCTAGTCATACAGGACAATGGCAATGGCTTTGATACAAAGATCCAGATGAATAGTACGAAGAGCCTGGGCCTGATGACATTGAAGGACAGAATTCAATCCCTCAAAGGGAAACTGGAGATTGAGTCATCTGAAGGAAAAGGTTCCCGGTTTTCATTTTCATTTCCCGCCATATGAATTCGAAAAAAACATCTGTATTAGTTGCCGATGATCATCCATTGATGCTTCAGGCCATCACCGGGTTATTGGAGAAAATTCCATTTGTGGAGATTGTGAAGACAGCCCAGAATGGGGCGGAAGCATTACATTTCATCAACGAATTCAAACCGGATATAGCGATACTGGACATTGACATGCCCCTGATGGATGGCCTTGAAGTCGTGAGGTCATCGAAACTATCCAAACTGGAAACAAAATTTATCATACTGACATTTCATAAAGAGGCAGCTATGTGTAAGAAGGCTCTTGAGCTGAATGTCATGGGTTATTTATTAAAAGAAGATTCACCTGTTGAAATCACAGAATGTCTTGAGTATGTCAGGCATGGTAAACAATATATCTCCCGGGCTATTCAGGCTACATTAAATGAAGCGAGTTCACATCTTACAGATTTACTTACCGACACCGAATTGAAGATCGTCGTCCTGATTAGTAAAGGCATGAGTAGCCAGGCGATAGCCGAACTTTTATTTGTATCCGGTAAAACGATTGAAAACCATCGCAGTAATATATGCCGAAAGCTCAATCTGGATGGGCGTCACAATAGCCTTTTTAAATGGGCGATGGAGAATAAAGACAAATTGTAAGTGACGAATAACGAATAACGAGTAACGAATGAAAAGTGAAGAGTGACGAATATCGAGAATGGTTTTAAGCCAAGGTATTAGTTTTTATGTTTGATTTGAACTTGTAGATTTTTACGGGAGGTCTTTATCGAAGCTACAGTAATGCTAAGCAATTCTTCTCCTTCTTTCATATGATTTATTGTCAAAGGAATCCATTTTGCATCGTTATTCGTCACTCCATACTCGTCACTCCATACTCGTTATTCGTTACTCGATATTCGTCACTCTTCTAGGGGTTTTCCCCTATTAAATGAAGTTTTCTACCCATTAATTTCATGTGGCTCGTCCGTAATTTTACGCCGCTTAATGATCAGGCCTTTATAATAGAAACTATTAAAGATTAAAGCAAGCTCACCCCTTCGAAATCTATAGTTTGTGAGGAATGATGATTAAGTTTTAGATCATATTTACATAACACCCCATTTTACCCCTGAGCCTGTTCCTTTACTAAAGAAGCAGGCTCTTTTTTATTCGAAGGGTTACGTCGATTCTGACCTTCTTTATTCAATATTCCTTAATCAAAGAGTTTTATCTTGCATCATCACTCAATCTAGATGCACACATGGCTGAATCACGCCCCTGGTTAAAGCACTACCCGAAAGGTCTACCTGCCAATATTGATGTAGACCGGTATCCAAATCTGAATAGCTTCCTGAGCGAAGCCATGGAAAAGTTTGCAGATAAGAAAGCTTTCTATTGCATGGGAAAAACAATAACCTATGGTGAAATGGATAAAGCGTCAAGACAAATGGCCGGCTATCTTCAATCCCGCGGTCTGAAACCCGGAGACAGAGTGGCGATCATGATGCCCAACCTATTACAGTATCCGATTGCACTTTTTGGCTGCATCAGGGCAGGTCTTGTTGTCGTCAATACTAATCCTCTTTATACGCCACGTGAATTGCTTTATCAACTTAAAGACAGCGGAGTACGAGGTATCATCATCGTAGAAAATTTTGCTTCTCATCTGCAGGAAATTATAGGAGAAACACAAATCGAAACCGTAATACTCACAAGCATCGGTGAACTACTCGGAACTGTCAAAGGAAGTATTGTCAATTTCGTCGTACGCAAAATAAAAAGAATGGTGCCGAAATTTTCGATACCCAATACAGTAACTTTTAAAGATGCTATTGCGCATGGTAAAAACTTTACCATCAAAAACTTTGAAGATAGTCCGGATAAAGTGATTGCACATCAATACACAGGTGGCACTACCGGTGTTGCAAAAGGAGCCATGCTGACAAACCGGAACATAGTGGCGAACATGCTTCAGATCAAAGGCTGCCTTGATACAAGACTCAGGGAAGGTGAAGAAATCACTTTATGTCCGTTACCTATGTATCACATCTTTGCTTTCATCGTCAATTGTCTCGCGATGATGGCCTATGGCTCGATGAATGTGCTCGTTACCAATGCGCGTGATATCAAATCAGTCATCAAAGAATTTAAGAATCATAAAATAACTGTGATGACGGGTGTCAATTCACTGTTCAATGCCATGCTGAATGAAAAGGATTTTGCGAATCTTGATTTCAGCCAGTTCAAATTTGGTGTGGGTGGTGCGATGGCTGTTCAAAAATCAGTCAATGATCGTTGGAAAGCCGTGACAGGCAATGATCTTATCGAAGGCTATGGCATGACAGAGGCTTCTCCTGTTGTGTCTGTCAATCCAATTGATGGAACTGCACGTATCGGTACGATTGGTCTGCCAGTGCCTTCAACCGATGTACGTATTGTCGACGATAATGGAGTCGTCCAGCCAGTTGGACAACGAGGAGAAATACAAGTGAAAGGTCCACAGGTGATGGCCGGATATTACAACAAGCCTGTTGAGACTGCGAATACGATTCGTGACGGTTGGTTATGTACAGGTGATATAGGCATCATGGATGAGGATGGCTTCTTCAGGATCGTCGATCGGAAAAAGGACATGATCATTGTATCAGGTTTCAAAGTATTCCCAAATGAAATCGAAGAAGTGGTAAGCGCACATCCAAAAGTAAAAGAATGTGCAGCCGTCGGCATTCCAAATGAAAAGAGTGGTGAGGTATTGAAATTATTTATTGTCAAAAAAGACAGAAGCCTTTCGAAAAATGAATTGCTTGATTATTGTAAGGAAAATCTGACTGGGTATAAAATGCCGAAAGAAATTGAATTCAGGGACTCGCTTCCGAAGTCGAATGTTGGAAAAATTTTACGTCGCGAGTTGCGTGAGATTAATAAGTAGATATTATTCACGATTTCGCAAAACAGAGTTTTGCAAACACTCAGACGTAGGTGCAACCTACGCCTAACAATTTTTATTTATTTTAAATATTGGCTTTGCCAATATTTAAAATAAATTATTGCCTATTGCCTATTGCCTATTGCCTATTGCCTATTGCCTATTGCCTATTGCCTATTGCCTATTGCCTATGGTTGCTGAGCTGTAGCACAAGGTTGAGTTTAGCAGGTCGAAGCATTGCCTATTGCTATTTCTCCTTCCTCGCGTCAACCCAATGTTTGATCCATTCATACGTAAGGGACTTCGGTCGTTCGAGAGGGAGACCGAGGATGCGGCTCCAGCATGTAGAAGCCAGGACACCAAGTGAACGTGAGACAGCGAAGAGAACGGTGTAGTAATTATATTCTTTCAATCCATAATGAACCAGGATGGCACCGGAATGTGCATCTACATTTGGCCATGGATTGGAGACTTTACCTAATGAGCCCAGTATTGCAGGAGCAACATCAAATACTTTCCAGACAATATTCACGATATCATCATCGGGCATATGAGCGCTGGCGAAAGCTTGCTGGGCAAGAAATCTCGGATCAGGTTTCCTTAAGACAGCATGTCCATATCCTGGAATAACTTTTCCCTGCGCGATAGTTTCGTTGATGTATTGGGCTATTTGTTCTTTAGTTGGTTTTGACGTGCCCAGGTGATCGACCATTTCGAAGATCCATTTGATTACTTCCTGGTTTGCAAGGCCATGCAATGGACCAGCCAAAGCATTGACCCCGGATACAAATGAATAATAGACATCGCTCAGGGTTGAACTAGCGAGATGGACCGCATGCGCGCTTGCATTGCCTCCTTCATGATCGGCATGAAGGGTCATATACAGACGCATCAGGCTCTGAAAATCCGGATCATCAGTCACGCCCAGCATGTGTGCATAACTGGATGCCCAGTCAAGATTATCATCCGGTACAATTTGCTCATTGTTGCGAAAAGACCGTCGATAGATATAAGCCGCCACATGGGGAAGGCAGGCTATAAGGTTCATGGAGTCTTCGTAAGTGGCATCCCAATAATCACGTTTATTCATGCCTTCCGAATAACGTCGGGCGAATTCACTTTTTTGCTGCAATGAGAGTACAGCGATACCAAACTGGGTCATCGGATGGGTGTCGGGATCCAGGCTATCGAGAACTTTCCAGGTTTGATCAGGGATCGCACGTCTTCGCTCCCATTCATTGCTGAGCCAGTCAACCTCTTCCTGAGTTGGGATTTCGTCGGTCAGCATAAGCCAGAAAAGGCCTTCAGGTAGTGGTTCTCCTCCGCGAGAGGGTAGTTTTACTTTGAGTTCGGGAATAGAGTATCCTCTGAAACGGATACCTTCATTGGCATCGAGAAGGGAGGTTTCCCAGAGCATACTTTTGATGCCTCTCATCCCACCGAAGACCTGGCCGATGGTGACCTGGTCGATGATGGTTTCATCATGTTCTTTCATGAATGGCTTCATCTCAGCGATGGAGGCCATTGCTTTCTCGTAAAATTTTGATTTCAGTCTGTCCATGTACTAGTAAAGTCTGTAAATATCGTGGAAAGGCTAAGATAACGAGATTTAGAAATATCATAGTCTCACACAGAAGTAACGAGTAACGGACAACGAATAACGAGCAACGAGTATCGAATAACGAGTGGCAAGTAACGTGTAACGAATATCGAGTAACGATTAGTGGGAGCTTTCTGTCTGGGCATGTGTGCTATTTCATTTTGTATTTAAGGGGAGATTCCTGGTTCTTTCTGGCGGTTTTCAGGGAGGCTACGATGATGCTAAGTAATTCATTCCCTTCTTTAATGAGATTTGAGCTTAAGAGAATCCATTTTTTATCCACTCCATTGAGATATTGTAACCAATAAAGAGATTCATCAAGCTCTTCCTCTACCATTTTTAATTTGTTGATGAAATCCGACGGTGACTTTCCTCTTGAGGCAGCCCTATAATTCGCCCCACTCGATGATGAGCATCGCGTTATTTGATTCTTAATGTTGAAGTAAACATCTTCCTTTGGAAATTCCTTCGTGAGTTCATGGACGGCAAGCGCGAAGTCCAAAAACCTCTTTTTGAGATTTGAGTAATCCATAGTTTTCAACGTTAGTGAATAAGAAAATTAAGGTAAAAAGAATCAACAATGCAAATAATTTTTGATTATATCAGCCACTCACCACTATTTACTCGTTATTCCGTACTCTTTCTGCCCCTGACCCCTAAACGGGGAAATGTATGATTTTCAATACTCTATACTCGTTACTCGTTATTCGTTACTTGCCACTCTATACTCGTTACTCGTTACTTGCCACTCTATACTCGTTACTCGTTATTCGTTACTTGCCACTCTATACTCGTTACTCGTTACTCGTTACTTATCTTTACCGGATGATTGCCATAGATGATGTTTTGTTGAGCGACGAAATTGTTACTGCCAAATTCGTCTGCAACCTTGATGCTTGTCACGGGGCTTGCTGCTGGGAAGGTGATGGTGGGGCGCCGTTGTTAGAGAAGGAAGTGGATATCATTGAATCGGTGTGGGATAAAGTTTCTCCGATGTTGAGTGAGGAGAGTAGAAAAACTGTGGAAAAGAATGGCTTTAGTGCATACTATAATGATGGTGAATTATTAGGTACACCGCTGGTGAAAAATGGTGCATGTGCTTACCTGATCTGGGATGGTAAAGGGATCGGCAAATGTTCTTTTGAGTTGGCGTATGAAGAAGGCAAAATAGATTGGCCAAAACCGATCTCATGTCATCTTTATCCGATCCGTGTTCGATATCTGAAAAACGGAACAGAGGCGTGGAATTACAGTCGATGGAACATCTGCGCTCCCGCATGTAAGAATGGAAAGAAATTGAATGTACCCTTGTACAAATTTCTCAAACGTGCTATCGTAAGGGCGAAGGGGAAGAAATTTTATAAGATGCTGGAAGCTTGTGCAGAAG
>JBATMM010000314.1:0-3716 GCA_049289835.1 Saprospiraceae bacterium
GGCATAGTTAGTGGACGATAAAAATGAAAGGATGGTTGTTACTTTCTTCGTTATTCAATTTTCCTAATTGCCTACAACGACCAGGGCTATGGGCAGTGGCGGCTCTACAGGAGAATCTGCCAAGTAGCCTAAATCTGTATCAATGTACAAAACTGTCGGCACAGTATTATCCGCCATTGCCTATAGCCGATGTTATGCCCAGTTTTTTGGGGTCTTGTAGTTAACATGAATCCATTAACTCTGGTCTTTTTGAAATCAATTTTTTCATTATTAACTTACTATTTGATTGAGTTACTTTAATGAATTCATAGTCGTATCCTCTATTATCTCCATTAACCTTAAACAAAAACTCTGGTAGTTGATCATGATCAATATCCCCGTACCATAGCAAATTGGGTACTTGATTAAAATAATTTTGCTCAGGTTGGTATAAAATGATTTTGTCCTGTAAGGCATTATTTTCGTAATAAAGTGTATAGTTTTTAAATGAGTCTATTTCTAGAATTTTACTTCTTAATAATTGCCATTCAGGTATTAGTTGGTGGCCACTTGAAAAGCCATTTACTTTATCATAAAGGATTAGATCGATCTTATCCATAGGTTTCAACCACTTATCAGGTAAATAAGATTTAACGCCAATTATTGATTGATTATATATTTCTTTAGTCCCTATCGCAAATAAATAATTTTCATTACCCTTGTCAAATGGCGATATTCCTGATTTCTCTATTTCATCTCCAGCCAATACTGGCTTTATCTCAATTTTTCGCAATTCATCACCTTTAATGGTCGAAAAAATGCCATACCAATTCAATTCAGGATTATAATTGAATTTTGAATAGTTATCGAATACTATGTCAAATGTATCGACTGTATTCAACTGCACTATCGGCTCAGAGAGACCTGAGCGCAAGGTGAATCCAACAATATTGTCTTTTCGAATTTTGTACCAAGTATCATATCCTTCTTGCATGGGTACAGTCTTATAAGTATCTTCAAGAAGTTGAATCCTATCGTATTTTTTCAGAACGAAAACAATTCTGGAAGTATCATTTGGTGCTGATCTGACAACTTGGTCTGAAGAAATGGCGAACGCAAAAATGGGATCTTCCTGAGCCTGCAATGGGTGGAAGATATTGTTCAAGATCAATAGAAAAATTATAATCATTGTCTTTTGCTAATTGGGCATAACATCCGGGCTACAGGCAGTGGCGATTCAATTCACTTGTCTGTCGAGTTTCTCAAATCATTTTCAAGGTACCAATCATTTCGTTAGCAGTTATCCGCCATTGCCTGTAGCCGATGTTGTCGGCAGGCTTATTTCCTTTTATAAAAATGATCATATCCATCACAGCATGGCTCAACTAGTTCAAGAGTGTTATCTTTTACTTCAACACCCAAATGTCCTCCCGGTTCAAAATCAATGTAACCATATGTTCCATAAACGGAATCAATCTTAAATATGTACTGCAACTGAGTTATAATAGAATCGTTTTTGTACTCAATGTAGGTTGTATTATCGATAACTAAGGACTTAGAGTATCCTTCGCTTTCAGGTGTTATAGTCCAACCTCCAAATCCTCCCTGTGATTTGACCCAAAGCCATTCATCTTGTATCTTCTCATGATCAGTTAATGATTCCTTTTCACAAGAGTATATGCTTCCCAGAAAAGCAAATATGGTTAGAAAGCAGACTATGTATTTGATCATTTCGTTTGGATTTATTTAAATATTAAAATCTTATTTCATTAAAGACGGAATTTATTACGACCATAGTTGGGTTCAATCAATATTCATGCTTGCCGACAACGACCAAGGCTATGGGCAGTGGCGGCCCTACAGGAGAATCTGCCAAGTAGCCTTAATCTGTACCAATGTACAAAACTGTCGACAAAGTATTATCCGCCATTGCCTATAGCCGATGTTATATGACGCATTTTTTTTTCTAGTTGTGCTATTCATATTTATTTCCTTTCGAAATAACACTAAAAACATAGATTTTACTCATAAAATTTTCACCAGTTTCCAATCGATTTTTATTTTTAAAGCCAAGAGTATCCTTCTCGTCGATTACTACTTTTTGCTTTAAATCAAGGTCTGAAATTCCGTAATCAAACATTGCACTTTGGCTGGGAAGTAAGTTGAATTCTCGAGTATATTCCAAACTATCCATTGTTATCTCAATCATTTTTGCGTCTTGGTCGAAATTTGTAGTTATTGAGTCTTCAATGAATATCACACTTTTGTATTCTGGTGTTAAAGGAGGTTTGTTTAAGATTTTAATCTTAATCTCTTTGTTTGAATTGTTTTGTAAAATAACAGCATGTCCAGGATCACAAGAAAATAGTTGGGCAGTTAAAATTATTCCCAAGAAATAAGTTATTAGTTTACACATCTTAAGTGGCATATAACGACCAGGGCTATGGGCAGTGGCGGCTCTACAGGAGATTCTGCCAAGTAGCCTAAATCTGTATCAATGTACAAAACTGTCGACAAAGTGTTACCCGCCATTGCCTATAGCCAATGTTAGATGAAGTGTTTTTTTTCACAGTTTGAGATAAGCTTTCACTTTTATAGGAATATCATTTAGGTGGCTTCTACTCTTCAATTCATTCAAAACATCAGACTCACTATTTATTTGTTCAATTTGTGGAATAAGTATTTCGTTCAGAAGTTTTTGTATGCTCAGTTTTCTTTTCTCATCAGACATGTCATTTTCAAGATCTAATGTAACATCAATGAAAGTATTTTCTTCGGGGTTCCTACCACCTAGCCGGTTAACGATATGGGATCGAACTTCTGAATAATCTAGGTTGTTAAAATTGAAACCGAAGTTTAAATAGTAGAGGTTTCTAAAATTCGATTTCTGCAATTCAATCATCTTTAAAAGTTCAGAAGTTTCTTTTTTCCAAACATTTCCTTTTTTCTTATAGCCCTGACCCTTAAGTAGTTTGTCAAAATTTAGTTTAAACTCTTTGTTATCCATGCAGTTTGGCATTTCATCTAACGACCAGGGCTATGGGCAGTGGCGGCTCACTGCGAGAATCTACCAAGCCTCGGTTATCTGTTTCAAAACAAAAAACTGTTGATTAATTCGAAACCCACCATTGACTATAGCTAATGTTATGAGACGCACTTCCTCTATTGGACAAGTTTCCGAACAGATAAGTCTTCATCAATGTCTTCCCAATGAATCCCAATACCATTGCCAATAAGTCGCCAATTTTTTCTCTGTTCGGCGGTTGCTTTAATCAATCTTGGAAACCATTCTAGTGGTACTCCCACTTCACGGCCATCTTCCAGGCGGACATACAGCATATCCTCTGTAAACCAGATGTCTACAGCTTTTGGAACCGATTCAATTGAAGTATTCATACCAGGATTTATTAAACTTTTCTTGATTTTCTTCTACTAAGTTACGGAGTTTTGATAATTGGCGCGAAGTGAGGCGCAATGAGACTGAAAGCTCAATTGGGTTCAACCAAAATTTTGCATACCCACCTCCATATTCTATGTGTACGTGTGGCGGTTCGTTTCCTTCATTGCTGAAGAAGAAAACCCTGAAACCATCTTTATTTAATATAGTTGGCATAATTTGTTTTCATACGAAGTGTCTCATAACGACCAGGGCTATGGGCAGTGGCGGCTCTACAGGAGAATCTACCAAGTAGCCCTAATCTATATCAATGTACAAAACTGTCGACAAAGTGTTACCC
>JBATMM010000315.1:0-4194 GCA_049289835.1 Saprospiraceae bacterium
GTGAATGAAGCAAGGCGGCTGGTGAAAAAATTAAAGGACTATCATAAGATAGATGCTTACGTCAGAGTAGGGAACTGATGTGCGGACGGTCATCGCTGACAAAGACCGAAAAAGAACTAGAAGAACGGTTCAGGGCTAACTTTTACAGTGAAGACCTTGAACGGTACAATCCTTTACCTAATTACAACGTAGCACCTACGCAGATGCATCCTGTGATCACACAAGAAGAGCCGCATGTGATTCATCTTTATCGCTGGGGCCTTATTCCATTTTGGGCGAAGGATATGAAGATCGGTGCGAGCATGATCAATGCACGCATCGAAGGCATCGCAACGAAACCTGCATTTCGACAGGCATTTGAAAAGCGAAGATGCATTGTTCCTTTTGATGGCTATTATGAATGGATGAAAACACCGGAAGGAAAAATTCCTTATCGCATCAAAGTCACCAACACCGATATATTCACCATCGCAGGTCTTTATGAAAACTGGAAAGCCCCTGATGGAAAAATGATACATAGTTTCACATTAATCACCAAAGAAGCAGATCCTGCCATAGCACATCTTCATGACCGTATGCCATTGATCTTACTTCCCGAGCAGGAACAATTGTGGACTGATGCATCTGTCCCCACTAAAGATGTGATGAATAATCTTCAGCCTGTTCCCGGTGATTGGATCACATGGTACAGAGTATCCGATCGTGTCAACAAAGTGAGAGAGAATGATGCAGGGTTGATTGAGCCTTTTTTGTGAATCGTGAGACGGGAGTTTGTATCCTTCGCCTCAGCTTTAACCTCCTCCTTTCCTTTCCTATCTTTGCGCCCATGATTGACCGTCTGCGCGCGATAAAGAATAAATACATGGATCTGGAACTCCGCCTGTCGGATCCGGAGGTAGTGAATGATATCAAGTTGTATTCAAGGATGCACAAGGAATACAAAGACCTCACCCCTGTCATCGAAGCTATAGATGAATATGAACTCATCCTGGCTAATATCACTTCCTCTACCAATATGCTGCGTGAAACCGATCAGGAAATGAGAGACATGGCGTATAGCGAACTTGGAACGCTCAAAGAACAGAAAGAAGAGATCGAAGAAAAGTTGAAATGGCTTCTCATCCCGCGTGATCCTGATGATACGAAAGATGTCATCATGGAGATCAGATCAGGAACCGGTGGAGATGAAGCAAGCATATTCGCAGGTGATCTTTACAAGATGTATACACGTTTCATGGATTCAAAAGGATGGAAGTATGAAATAGACTCGCTTAGTGAAGGCTCTGTAGGTGGATATAATAAAGTCGTGCTCGAGATTTTTGGTGAAGATGTATATGGTACGCTCAAATTTGAATCCGGTGCTCATCGAGTACAACGAGTACCGAAAACGGAATCACAAGGTCGCGTTCATACATCGGCAGCTACAGTCGTGATTCTTCCAAAACTAGAAATGGAAGATGTGAATATTCGTAAAGAAGATTTGCGTGTAGATACATTTCGTTCGAGTGGTGCTGGAGGACAGCATGTCAATAAGACAGAATCCGGTGTAAGATTTACACACCTACCTACTGGAATTGTTTCTGAGAGTACGGATACACGATCACAAATCAAGAACCGCGAAATCGCACTGCAGCGATTGTATAATAAAGTCAATGATGCTCAGCGTGCCGCACATCACAATGCAGCAGCCGCACATAGAAAATCATTAGTCGGGACAGGTGACCGATCGGATAAAATCAGGACGTATAATTATCCTCAAAACCGGGTTACTGATCATCGCATCAATCTGACATTGTACAATCTCGATCGCATTGTATTGGGTGCACTTGATGAGGTCATTGATGCATTGAAGTATGCGGAGAATACTGAAAGGCTGAAAGAGATGACTTCGGAAGGGGTGGGATAATAGTGAGTAGGGAATGGTGAGTCAAAATAATTTTCCTATTCCCTCATTGATAGCCATCACCCCCATATAGCCGAGCAATAAGATGACGACGTAGCCCAGGATTTGCAACCAGGCCGGATGTTTGTACTGATGCATTAATGAAGATTTCCGGACAGCGATCAGCATGACAGCAAATGCAAGAGGTAGTATCAAACCATTGACAGCCCCTGCAAGTATTAATAGTTTTACAGGATTTCCCAGAAGAATAAATATGAGGGTTGACATCACAATGAAAATAGTGATCACTGTTTTTTCATTATTGGCAATAACCGGATAAAGTGTTTTCCAAAATGAAACACTGGTGAAGGAAGCACCAACCACGGATGTAATGGCTGCACACCAGATCACGATGCCGAAAAATTTATAACCTAATTGCCCTGCAGCACTTTGAAATACCGAGGCAGCCGGATTGTCAGCACTTAAGTGAACCCCACCCCAGACCACGCCAAGTGCAGCCAGAAAAAGTATATATCTCATCAGCGCAGTAATAGTGATGCCACTGATGGCACCCCTGGTAACTTCAGGTAACATTTCTTTACCTTTTATCCCGGCATCAAGTAACCGATGTGCACCTGCAAACGAAATATAACCTCCTACCGTACCACCAACTAGTGTAACAATCATCAGCATATCTATTTTTTCAGGAATGATAGTCCGGTAAAGCGCTTCTCCAAGTGGCGGTCCGGAAGCAATAGCAATATAAATCGTCAGCCCTATCATAAGCAAGCCAAGCCATTTAGCCGTCATATCGATCATGCTTCCTGCATTTTTTTTCCAAAAAACAAACAAAGCAATGAGACAACTGATGATGGCGCCGTACTCAGGCCTTAGTCCAGTTAGTACTTGTATACCAAGCGCACAACCGGCAATGTTTCCAATATTAAATACAAGTCCACCAAATGCAATCAACAGGGCGAGAAAATAACCAAGTCCCGGAAAGACCTTGTTCGCCAGATCCTGTGCATGGGTTTCACTCGCTACCACTATCCTCCAGATGTTGAGTTGAATGCAGATATCAATCAAAATGGAAATAAGAATAACAAATCCAAAACTTGTCAATAGCCGCTCAGTAAATAGTGACGTTTGTGTCAGAAATCCGGGACCAATAGCGGAAGTAGCCATTAAAAAAGCAGCACCCAGGATAGCAGAATGTCTTTTCATGTATAGCTGCATTTTGGAATTTCAATTCCTTCTTTTTTCAGCGCATCATGTATTTCTTTTGCAAACACTGCAGCATGAGTACCGTCACCATGAATACAAATCGTATCCACTTCAAGTGAAATAGCTTTGCCCGTTGTCGAAGTGACTGTACCGGTTAGGATCATTTGCATTACCTGTGCGACCACTTTTTCTGGATCTTCAATTAAAGCATTTGCCATTGACCTGGGCGTAAGCTGACCGTTGTCGAGATATGTTCTGTCAGCAAATGCTTCGCTGAAAACTTTTACACCCTTACGTTTACCTTCTGTGATCAGTATACTACCGCTTAAGGCAAATAAAATCAAACCGGGATTGAAATCTTTAACTGCGCTAATGATTGTTGAAGCCATGGAAGCATCCACTGCGGCCATATTATATAAACCACCATGAAGTTTAACATGATTCATTTTTGCACCGGCTTCTGTAGCGGCTCTATCGATTATCATTAATTGAGCTGTGACCAGATCATAGATTTGATCTGATGTGATTTTCATCTCCTTGCGGCCGAAATTTATCCGGTCCTGAAAAGAAGGATGTGCACCGATATTCACCTGGTGACTGAGACAGAGGTCAATGGTTCGCCTGATGACATCAGCATTACCGGCGTGAAATCCACATGCAATATTGGCAGAGGAAATAAAGGGCATGATCTCTTCATCATGTCCTGCCTCTTCACCGAGGTCGCAATTGATGTCAATTCTTTTTTTCAATTACAACCTGATTTCGTGGAACTGTTCAAGTAATAAATTTTCAGCAACTGCAATATCGGTAAGTGCAAAATGCAGGCTATCGCCGGGACTTTTCTGAGCGACATTTGAAGCATGAGCAGATATGACATAAGCAATCCTAGGGTAACCACCTGTAGTCTGATGATCGGCCATCAATAACATAAGTTGTCCATCAGGTAACAATTGAATTGTTCCAAAGCAAACAGGAGAAGAAACTAATTCTTCCTGAACAGCGTGATGCAGTGGTGGCCCGGATAAACGGTATCCCATTCTGTCTGAATGATTGGAAATAGTAAAGCCGGAACTTAAAAACAAATCCTG
>JBATMM010000316.1:0-2621 GCA_049289835.1 Saprospiraceae bacterium
ACCTACGCGTTTTTCCATATATTTATCAACAGAAATGGTCAGGCATCTTATTATCATCGTTTTACTCAGTTTTTTCATCAGTGGAAAGGTATGTGCTACACATAACCGGGCTGGCGAAATCACTATAAAGCAGACTGCTGACCTCACGATTGAAGTCACTGTGACAACCTATACCAAAACCACCAGCACACAAGCGGACAGGGATAGCGTAAGGGTATTTTGGGGAGATGGAAGCTGGGAGTTTATCTTCCGTATCAATGGTGAAGGAACTCCACTGGCTAATAACCGGAAATTAAACTATTATGTCGCCAGCCATACTTATCCGGGCCGTGCTACATATACCATCTCCATGATGGATCCTAACCGTAACGGCGGCATTATAAATGTAAATCCACCAAATTCGGAAGGCGTCCCTTTCTATATTGAGGCCACATATACATTTCTCAATCCTCAATTCCAGGGATACAATAACACCGCCATCTTATTACAGCCGCCTATTGATTTTGCATGTGTTGGCCAGAAATATATTCACAATCCAAATGCATATGATCCGGATGGCGACAGTTTGGCTTTTGAGTTTATTGTTCCCCTGCAGGATAGTGGCGTGAATGTGCCCAATTATAGATTTCCTCAACAGGTTTTTCCCGGTCCGGACAACTCGATGACTCTCGATCCTGTTTCCGGGGATCTGGTCTGGATAACGCCACGAAGCGAAGGTGAATACAATATCGCTTTTCGGGTCAAAGAATACCGGGGTGGTGTTCTGATCAGTTCCTTTATTAGGGACATGCAGATTCTTGTGTTGAAGTGCGACAATAGTCCCCCGGATGTCACATCTATTGATGAAGTGTGTGTCATCGCAGGCCATCATCTTGAACTAAATGTAGATGTCAGTGATCCTGACTTAGGTCAATTGGTAGCTGTCTCCGCAGCCGGAGGTCCATTCGAAGTAAATGGAAATAAAGCTCATTTAGATTCCGGTGGTACCGGATTTCAGACACAACCTCTGCAGGCAAAACTGACATGGGACCCACAATGTGAACAAATTCGTGATCAACCATACACGGTGATCATCAAAGCAGTAGATAATTTTTTTGATACCACAGGACTTGTTGACCTTCATTCGATCCGTATCAAAGTGATCGGTCCTCCACCTGAAGATGTGACTCTTGAAAATGCTCCGGAAGCATTTGATCTGACCTGGATGTTACCTTATGCATGTGAAAACACAACTGCAAATTATTTCAAGGGCTTTTCGATATGGAAACGAAATGGAAGCAACCAATTTCAATTAGACAGTTGTGAAACCGGACTCGAAGGACGAGGCTATACGAAAATTGCTTCCAATTGGAAAGGAATGAAAAATGGAAGATATTTTTATGAGGACAAGGACATTAGTAACGAAGGAAGCTATTGCTATCGCATCCTCGCTGAATTTGCACAGACTACACCTTCAGGACAACCATACCTCCGTGTTTTAAGCATCCCGTCTGATGAAGTTTGCCTTCGTGCAAAAGCTGACCGTCCTTTGCTGACCAATGTTTCTGTTGAAGAAACTGATGCCACAACAGGAGAAATAAAAATCAAATGGATTGGACCCGAAGCCGGATCTATTGATACAGTCCTTAACCCCGGACCATACAGCTATCAATTGATGAGGAGCAATGAAATCGATGGAGTTAACTTTCAACCCGTCACAGGTGGTAGCTTTTCCAGTCCGACCTTATCTGGATTAAAAGATAGTTTGGTGCTTGATAAAAATCTTGACACTCGAAGTTTAGGATATACCTATAGGTTGGATCTGCTGACAGGAGACCCGAATACTCTTTTTGCATCATCACAGACTGCTTCTTCTGTATTCCTTACTGTAGCCCCGTCTGATGAAGCTAATTTGCTATCATGGAAATCATATACACCATGGGATAATTACGAATATGAGATCTGGCGGAGTGATCAGGGAAGTGCTTTTGTATTAATCACTACAACAGAAGATGAAAGTTATACGGATAGACAAAATGTATTGAATGGCTTTGAGTATTGTTACCATATTATAGCACTGGGCAATTATGGATTAACAAATGTTCCCTCTCCATTGATTAATCAATCCCAGGATGTTTGCGGTATTCCTGTTGACAATGTGGCTCCATGTCCGCCGGCGATAGCAGTATCAAATATTTGTGACCAGGCCGATCCGGGCACATCCGCTGATGCTTTTATCAATTATCTCACATGGACAGACTCATGTCCCGATGATGATATAGCCGGATATAAAATTTTCTATAGCCCTGAACCCGGAGGCCAGATGATTTTGGTAGGCACTGTAAATGCAACTGAACATCATTTCGAACATAAGCCGGGTGAGAAGATTGCCGGTTGTTATGCAATTGTTTCGTTTGATCAGAACAATAATGAAAGTCAGTCTTCCACTGTCGTCTGTGTCAACAATTGTCCTGTGTTTGAATTGCCAAACGCTTTCACACCGAATGGTGATGGACAAAATGATATTTTCAAACCGCTCAAGGCGAGATTCATTGAATCGATTGACTTCAAAGTTTTCAATCGCTGGGGACAAGTTGTGTTTACCACATCTGATCCACAAATCAATTGGCATGGAACTAACA
>JBATMM010000317.1:0-3768 GCA_049289835.1 Saprospiraceae bacterium
CGACGAATTTGCACATCATTTCAGTCATCTCCGTACACCAGTGGTAAGTGCTTCAGCATTCAATGACGCCGGTATCATCGGTGCAGCTGTGGCTGCTTTTCCGGAGTTGACGGCACCGTATACGTGATTTTGGAATACTCCGTTTCGATACCGGATAAAAGGATGCCGGATACCAGACTCATAATACATGTATGATGTTTGAATTTCACATTTCTATCTGACTCACAACACATTTATTCACTTCTACCAAAGTCTCGCAGAAATTATAGGTCGGAATCTCCCTCGACGGAAACAATATTAATTGTTCCAACGGTGGAACACTCAAGTCTGGTTTGAGTTTAGTGTGCGTCTTGAGTCTGGCATCCGGCATCTTTTAATCCGGCATCCAAAACTTCGAACAATATTCACTTCACCGGAATTCTGATCTCATATTTCTTTCCGCTCTTATTGGTCAGTGAAGACCCGATCAACCAGGGATTGAATACTTTCAGCATTCTGAAGCTTGTACCGTATTGTTGCGCCAGGCTTGCGAGGTTAGGGATAGGTTCAGTAACGATCACTGTGCTATATTTTTTAAGAGGAGCATAGAGCTGATCATCTTCTACATAGAATCCATACTTCTTCGGGTTATTCATAATCTCTTTTATCGCGATGATCCTGAATATATACCGGGATGTTTCTTCATTGAGATTCAGGTCATAATAATTATTTGCTTTTTGTTCTTCAAGACGTTTTGTAATACCTGCTTCTCCCATATTGTATGCTGCTGCAGCTAATGTCCAGCTGCCAAATTTCTGTTTAAGATGAAGTATAAATTTGCAGGCAGCTTCTGTTGATTTCTCAACGTGATAGCGTTCATCAACTTCACTATTAATCTCAAGACCATAACCTTTTCCAGCTTCCTCCATAAATTGCCAGAACCCTTTAGCCCCTGATGGAGATGTGGCCATTCTTAAATTGCTTTCAGCCACAGAGAGATATTTGAAATCCTCAGGTATTCCATATTGCTTCAAAATGGGTTCAATCACAGGAAAAAACCTGTTGGCAATCTTCAGGTTAAGAAGAGTGGTAGCATTGAGGTAACTGTTGATCAGCAGTTCCCGGTCAAGTCGTTCGACCGCATCAAAATTATCCTTAGGAATGGCCTCCCCGGCGAAATTAAATTCCTGATGAAGATCGTATGCGACGATTCGTCTATATATCGCATTGGAGTCGACAATGGCCGGACTTTCCGTTGTTAACTTCTCATTATAAAAAGAACTAAAGATGACGAGACAAAAAAAGCCTGCCATCAGAGAAGTGAAGAAGTACATTTTCTTTTCCATAATTAATTTTTTGAGGGAAACATAAATCAGATGTGGACTGATTTCCTTTGATTCACGAAAATAACGAAATGCTCTGTTAAACCAATATACCTCTTAATCCGATACCTGTATTAGCTTAGCCACAATAATGCCAGGATCAAAGCAAAATATATTAGCTGATACTTCAGATCTATCGCTGGGCGCAAGGAGAATCGGCCTGTGGCTGGGACCAGCCTTATTTCTGATCATTTATTTCTTCATTTCCCCGGCAGATATGCCAAGGGCGGCTATTACAGTCATGGCTATCACGGTCTGGATTGCGATATGGTGGGTCACCGAGCCTATTCCATTGGCTGCAACATCACTAATCCCCATTATTTTATTTCCATTGATGGGTATATTAAAACTTGGTGAAACAACTGCTTCATATGGGCAACCTATTGTATTTCTTTATATCGGCGGCTTCCTGATTGCCATTGCCATTGAAAAGACCGGCCTCCAACGTCGCATTGCTGTCCATATCATCCGCAGCATGGGGACCAGGCTGAGCATGATTATACTTGGGTTTATGATTTCCACTGCATTTCTTTCGATGTGGATTTCAAATACGGCTACAGCGATCATGATGCTACCTATCGGGATGGCGATCATCACAGCGACTTCAGATGATGGTGATGAGCATCAGGCACATTTCAGAAAAGCTTTGATGCTAGCGATTGCATATGCTGCTTCCATCGGCGGACTGGGTACGATCATAGGTACTCCACCAAACCTTGTTCTCGCAGGTGTGATCAGGGATACATATCACATGGAGGTGACATTCGTGCAATGGTTTGAGATTGGATTTCCGATTACAATTCTATTACTATTGATTAGTTGGTGGTATATAGTGCGCGTTGGGTTTCCGCTTGGTCATGCACGTCTTGCGGGAGGTAAAGAAGAAATGAATCGGCGATTGTCACAATCAGGACCAATGAGCTCTGATGAGAAAAAAATAGCGATTGTATTTGTCAGCGTTGCAGTGGCGTGGATTATTCGTTCGTTTATTCTTGAAAAAATAATTCCCGGCATTGACGATACGATCATTGCGATGTTGGGGGGTGTAGTATTATTTCTAATCCCATCGGGTCAGGGAAAAAATAAAAAGCTGATCAATTGGGATGATGTCGGCAAGCTGCCATGGGGTATAGTGTTATTGTTTGGTGGAGGACTTGCACTTGCAGAAGCATTTGAAAAAACAGGTCTTGCAGAATGGATAGGACAAAATATGTCGGCACTGGCTGGACTGGGTGCATTTGCAGTTATTCTGCTCGTGGTTACACTTGTCAATTTTCTCACGGAATTCACTTCCAATCTTGCAACGGTTACGATGATATTACCTGTCATTGCTCCGATAGCTGTATCCGTAGGAGTACATCCCTATATATTGATGATGGGGGCAACATTGGCTGCTTCATGCGGATTTATGATGCCTGCCGGGACACCACCCAATGCGATTGCATTTGGCTCCGGTTATTTAAGTATAAAGGATATGGTGAAAACCGGTTTCTGGCTCAACATCGCATCGATCATCATTATCACATGCGTAGTATATTTTTTAATGGGGCCGATGTGGGGGATATAATTCTTTTCGATGAGCGGAGTATAAAGGATTCTGGATAAAAAGGATGCTGGATGCCAGACTCTATTTAGGGATTAAAATGAAGCAATTTATTTTAAGCGTTACATCTCGAGTCCGGCATCTGGCGTCCTTTTTATCCGGCATCCCCTTTGGGTTAAACAATCCTTAATTAATCTTTACTTAACGCTAATGCATATCCATACGGGATAACTTCATCACATCATTTCTCACCTCTTTAATTCAAAACGATGAAAACAATCCTGACTCTGTCAATGCTCGCACTGGTGGCTTGTAAAACTGCATTCGTATCCGATTATTCATTTCAGGATATGATTAAGAAAGATGAATGTTTTTATGATATCAGACTGGAGGAACCTTCCTTCTTCGAATTAACGCCGATCACAAATTCACATTCAGAATCAACTATGGTAGATGATCAATGGGTTTCAACAAATTATGAAGATGTAGTGGGGTACGGGATCAGGAATGATTCGTATAATTCTTTCCTCTATCTCATGGAAGAAGCTATGAATAAGCACAGCACTCATGAATCCTGCGGTCATATTAATGTTACCCGCATTCAGCATGAGACGAATAGAGATTATAGAATCGTTTATTCAGCGCTTACCCTTTTCATTCCGAACATACTGGGATTGCCCCTTAAAGTAAGTAAAGCAAAGAACACCTATCTTTTTGAAGTTTATGATGCTAATGATCATCTTATCTACCGCGATAAGCATACGGGAGAAGGAAAAGCTACCGTCGGATTTTACTATGGATTTGCCAATGTGGATGAAAAGGCAGATTATGATGCAACGTATGATGCGATTGAGCAATTCATGA
>JBATMM010000318.1:0-5923 GCA_049289835.1 Saprospiraceae bacterium
TCAGGACATATCCTTCTATTCTTCCGGCTACAGCATCACC
The DNA here is from genome assembly GCA_049289835.1 of Saprospiraceae bacterium. GTDB lineage: Bacteria > Bacteroidota > Bacteroidia > Chitinophagales > Saprospiraceae > Opimibacter. The sequence continues at coordinate 41 of JBATMM010000318.1, forward strand.
TCCTTTGTAGAAAGTGACAAAATTATTTTGGGCAGTAGTGGTGTTGTTTTGAATTCGGATAGCTATACCATCACTGTTGCCTCCTTCCGTATTGTCAAAAAATGCTACATGGTCGCCATTAGGTCCTAATAATCCCTGTCCCCTGACGATGATACCGGACTTCAATGTAGCAAGCTTGTCTACCTGTAGAGTACCGGTCAAATGAGTAGGATTCATACCGCTGACGACAAGGGGTCCATCTAATGAGATGCTTCCGGCTGATCCAAATGTGCCATCAACCTGAAGTGAACCAGTCAAATGCGTTGGCGCCATATTTGTTACCGTAAGTGCATCTTTAATCGTAGTGGCTTTATCAACTGCCAGAGTACCGGTGAGATGTGTTGCTTTCATTCCAGTGACATCCAGTGTGCCGTTGAGTGTCGATGCGCCATCCACATTCAATGTTTTATCTACATCAAGCGCACCTGTAAGATTTGTAGATGCCATATTGGTCACCGTCAGTGTGCTATTGAGCGTTGTTGCTTTGTCCACAGCCAATGTTCCGGCAAGATGTGTAGCGTTCATGCCTGTGACGTCAAGTGAACTGTTGAGCGTGGATGCACCATCAACATTCAGCGTTTTATCTACATCAAGCAGTCCTGTCAGATTCGTTGGTGACATATTCGTCACGGTCAGCGTACTATTCAGTGTTGTTGCTTTGTCTACAGCCAAAGTACCAGTCAGGTGTGTAGCACTCATGCTGGTGACATCAAGTGTGTTGTTCAGTGTGGTTGCGCCTTTGACATACAAAGTTTTATTTACATCAAGTGTACCTGTCAATAGCGTAGGCGCCATATTCTGAACAGTAAGCGAATCATTCAATAATGTTGCTTTATCTACAGTCAATGTGCCTGAAAGATGCGTGGGATGCATTCCGGTAACATCCAGCGAACCATTCAATGTTGTGTTTCCATCAACATTCAGATTACCATCCAGATCGATGTTCGTCAAAAAGTTGATGTTTCCATCTTTATCAATGATCAATCGTGGAATGTTCTTTGTGATAAAGACCAGATCTTTTCTATCAGTTGTACCCAGTACAGGAGGGCCACCTCCTTTATACTTATGTGCATTCGTGTTACCATCAAGAGCCCAATACATAGCGGTCTGATCAATATTTCCTCCGAGACCCCTGCTATTACCTCCTGTATCACCATCATCACCAGGAGTGCTGTCAATCAATGAACCGGCGGAAGCAGCATAGAATGCATAAGGAACTGAATAGAGCTTACTGGTCGTGACTAACTGATAGTCATCATTGTCAGCATTTTTGATGGAGATTCGGACCCACAATTGTTTGCTCCAGGGTATTTTGGAAAAGGAACCTATGATACTTTTTCCTTCGCCAATCGTAATGTTGAGTAAACCAAATTCGCCTGAAGTTGTATTCTGGATTTCTGAATAGACAACTTCGTCTTCCGTATCCAATACGACGAGCTCTGCTTTTACAATCAGTGCTTCTTTTGACCGGATATTACCATCGATATCTCTTGCGATGGCCTGATAGCGCATTCCTTCAGGTAATGCAACCTGGGCTTTCAAGCCTGAAACGGCAAATACCAATAAAGTGGTAATGAGTAGTATGTTTTTCATGCAATGTGGGTTTTCAATTTTTTAACTAAATACAATAGGGGTTTCTAATTTGATTTGATGATTTGAAAGACTTTTGATTGCCTGGCATCAGGGGAGCTAATGCGCAATAGATATTGAGCAGCAGGCAGGTCAACCAAATTGATCACTTCCTGATGGTTGCGACTTTTGTTTCTTGATAGTAGATTACCTGCCGGATCGATAATATCCATAAAGTATTCCTGATCTGCATTTTCTATTTTGATCGTGATGTCGGTTCCAAATGGATTTGGATAAACTTCAGCATTAAATGTTTTGGGATCGGTAACGTCAATGTTGACGTCAGTCTGATAGTCGGAATTGATCTCCTTTACAGAAATGATAGGTTGCTGAAAGCCCTGAGTGACTCTGATTCCATTCAGGTTGGCTGTTTCAGTTACAAGATCACCTATGGTCCAGCTCATCGACATCGACTTGCCTTCTGTGAAACCGCCCTGTGTAGTAATGATATATTGATCAGAAGCTTGTGAAAACAGAGCAGACAAAGGAAGACATAGCAGAATGGGTAGTATGCATTTCATTTTAAAAGGGTTTGATGATTTTTGGTAATGTAGTCTTTATTACTCCGCAAACAGTTAAGACAATTTGTTGATCTGAAAATGTGATTATGGTGTGTTGTTTATTTTAAAATGTTTGATGACCTTTTAAGTAAAACCACGAGGAGAGTTTTACACCATAAGATTACGATGGGATATCTGGGGCTCTCTTAGGGGCAAAGCTTCAAATCAATAGGGGTTTGCCCCCAGACGCAAAAAGCAAAAAGCAAAAAGCAAAAAGCAACAGGCAATAGGCAACAAGCAATAAGCAAAATGAATATTAAATGCATTGGCAGCGGCTTGCCCCTGCCTGAGATAAACTAATGAAATGTAGCAATAGGCATTTCGAGCACAGCGAAGATCCAGCCTTAATGAAATAAAGTTGCGGGAAAGCAATAAGCAACAAGCAACAAGTAATTGGCAACAAGCAATTGGCAAAATGAATATTGAATGCATTTGCAGCGGCTTCCCCCTGCACAATTTATAACTTTGCCAATTGAATGATCAGATTCAAAATGAAATATCAATACATCATCATGTTAAGCACTATCCTGTCATTATTTGGATGTCGAAAGACACCAGCGGTTTCGGTTTCTTCCAAAGCGATAGGTCCGTTTACGATTGAAACCATAACGGAAAAAGGAAAAACCTGGAATGCTAACTACGGGCGTGCTAATTACACTAACGTTTCTTATGACGTAAAATACAAAGGTGAGACTTTGCATTTTGGTGATAGTCTTGAGACCAATACAGGATTACCCGGGATATGGCGAGTGTTTTTGTTGACTGATTCACCACAACCTGCAATGATCCTGGGCAGTCAGAGCATGTTCCTGGTGACATTAAAAGATGAGAAGCCGATGATCACGTCTCTCTTCAGCCAGGGATCTGATTTTGCTTCTATTCAATGGTTAGATAGTGAAGAAGGACAGCCCGGTATGTACAGGGAGATCTATAGTTCTGATACTCAGGAAACCTCAGTGGAATTATCAGGTGGCCGCTATCTAGCCATCTCACATGCTGTTGTGCTTGATACGAAGACGTTTGAAATTTTTCCGTTCAATACCAATAACGAAACGGTGGATTCATTTTATGTTCATCTACGCAGAGCACTGGCTTTTTCACCTGATAGCAACCAGGTGGTATATGGTGCATATAAAAGCAATGAGGAAGATTATAGCATCACCTATTTAGCTTTAGCGTGTTATGATTTCAGGACAGGAAAATCATATGCAGTACCCTTTGATAAAAAGAGCATGAATGTGTATACAGATACAAAGCTTGATAATGATTGGTTTAATGATTATTTCGAATGGACAAAAGCAGATTCCGGTGGTTTGCAGTTACAAGTTAAAAAGTCAGGGAAGGCTCCCTATAAAAAAGGTCTTATTTATTTCGAACGCTATCCAGGTTATCAATATGAATTGTATCCGGTGAAAGCAACTTTGATGAATCCATTGTATGCATATGTTCAGCAAGTATGGAAGATTGATACAGCACAGGTCACACAGGTACATGAAGAGTATAACAACAAGATTACAATACCTTACCAGAACCGGACATTTATCATCGAGTATGGGAAATATGGTGATGAACTTGTACTGTATGAAGACAGAGGCAACACAACATTTGAAGAAAATAAAGTGATGATACAGCAAGTCGCAAAGGGATTTAATAAGTTATTGGGAGAAGGGAAATATCAGCAGGAGTTTAAAGTTGTGGAGCAATGAGTAAATGAAATAAGAATTAAATTATGCCAATTCGATAAATCCAGGGACATGTCGCTTCTAAAATTCATTTTTCCAATAATTAGTTACGATTATGTGAAAAAAATCACATAAACAGAACCAATTATTGGAAAAAAGTAAGATCCAGAAGTATAGGTCAAAAAAAATCCGACCTGTTTTCACAGATCGGACCTCTAAATTGTATCGGTTGGGTATCTCTATTTAACTACCGTCAACTTTTGTGACTGCATGAAATTTGTTCCCAGCATCTGTACGAAGTATGCACCTGGTGCCCACTGATTTAAATCAATGCTGCGGAGGTGTGCACCCTCACTGTTCCATTCATCAGTAGCAATGTTGTCGACAACTTTACCCTGCATATCCATCACCCGGAGTGTGATGTGATCAGGATGTTCAAGCACAAAATTGATGATCGCTTCATCCCTTGCCGGATTAGGAATGATAGGCGCTAAGTAGTGATTGACAAAACGAACATTCGGATCCTCGATGCCGGTGGTCTGCTCATCCAGTTCAATGTTTTCATCACCTTGTTTGTACAGCACAAAATTGATCGGCATGAAGAGCATTTCATCTGTAGTCTTCTCTCCCCATGTCACCCATGCAGGGGGACTATTCGGATTACTTGCATTGTTTGTTGTATTGTCATACGTTACATTGGCATACACTGTAGTGCCTGGTTCGAGAACAATGAATTTTTTGAAACTATAAACACCTTGCCAGTTGAAATCCCAATCCGGAATTCGGATAAGATTAGTCGTATCGCCATTAGGATGAACAGCAAATACTTCATAGCTCTTGTTGAGCAGATGAGCGTGAGGCCAGATCGCGAAGACACTGACTTTTATAGGAGTGGTGTATTGTGTATGAAATGTTTTTACAGTATTCGGCGGCATCAGAAATATGTCACCAGTGAGAAAGGGACTGATCGGAAGGAAGATGAGGTTTTGTACCTGGCGCTCTACAGGTTCTTTTTTGAAAAATACATTGATAGTAGAACTGTCAACACTTTCATTAGCAAACGGACCATAGTGAGCCTGCATCAATAGATCTGCACCGGCAGGCAATGTCTGACCAAGTCCATGTGGATATGGAACAGGCTTTTGACCAGGGACATAACCGGGGAACATGTTGTTGAGTGCTTCATCAATACCGAAGCCTCCGAAGCCATCATAACCATATTTTGGATCGGCTGCATCCATTGCTGCAGCTGACCCGGTGACATCATAAGCAAACAAAGCATGATGCAATACTTTTCGATTGCCCGGACGCAATTCTATCGTTGATATTTCTTTATCCTGTGTAAGACCGGTAGGAAATACGAATACACGATACTCATCTTCATTTCCTCCTTTATGCGCAAAGGATTGAGCAAAATGCAATATAAGATCAGGTGTGCCTACTTGTGAGCCTGTAGGAAAATTAGGCAGAGGTGGTTCTTCTGCGGAATTTCCATATGGAGCTCCATTGTCCACCCATGCGGCAATTTTTGCAATCTCATCATCAGTCAACGCGCGCTCACCGATAAATCTTGAAAAATGAGGATCTGCTTTCCATGGTGGCATGTAACGGATAGCGGTTACATATTTTATCATGTCCGCATAAGACGCCACTTCATCATAATTAGTCAATGAGAAAGGACCTATTTCATTCGGCCTGTGACAAGTCGTGCACTTGTTATAAATGATCGGTGCGATATCCTTAGTAAAAGTCACCTGCCCTGAAGCCGCGACGACTATACTCATGATGAACGCGATGGAAAATATTGATTTCATTAATTGATATTTACGATTTATTTATTGGATACCGGATTAAGGGACACCGGATACCGGACTTGTTACTAACTTATATTTATTCAGCCACTAATTGCGCTGATCACATCTCACATCTCACATCTCACTTCTCACATCTCACATCTCACGCTACTGCTTTTC
>JBATMM010000319.1:0-2094 GCA_049289835.1 Saprospiraceae bacterium
GGAATGCACCTGCCAGCAAGACGAAAATAAATTCAAGTAAATATTTCAGGCTTGATCGTTCCGTTACATGCATTGATTTCGCAGACATGGTCGATTGATGTGCGGACCATTTTGGGATGATGCTGTAGATACTATAATACACCACCAATGCTTTTATGGAATAAAGTAGTGTCTGGGATAAGATGCTATTCAGGAAAGAATCCCAATTCGGATGTTCTGAAAAGCTATTGGAAAAGTATAACTCGTTAAAGACGCTTATGATAAAAAAGAATGTCCAAAAGATGAGGTGCCGGAAACTCCTTTTAGATTGCATTTTCTTATAAAAATTGAAACCGCAAATTAGGACATTTTGATCTGCTGCGCAGTCCTGCATCGCCTGCTGCCACCAAACGACGAGTTCCTCCATATAAACGACTTCGGTAATGCACATAAGGCTGTATGGCCAGTCTAATCCAACCGTAGTATATTATTCACTTATAGTGTCCGGTTTCTTTTTTGATTTGCCATTGATACATGCCACCTTTTAGAAAGCAAGGTGCATGGCCTAATTCATTCTAAAGTTTGCTGACATGAAATTTTTATTTCTTTCGATATTGATTTTTATCTCCGGCCTGGTAAGTGCCCAGATGTTTACCAAAATCATTGATTCACCATTAAGCACCACTAAAGGTGATTCCAGGAGTGTCAATTGGGTCGATGTAAACGGGGATGGATATGTGGATTGTTTTATTTCCAATGGACCACAGGCAGGGCAGAACAATATGTTATATATCAATGATACGAACGGAGGTTTCACGGCAGTACTGGATGATCCAATAGTCATGGATGGCATGCCCTCAGATGGAGCAACCTTCGCTGACATCGACAATGATGGTGATCTCGATGCCTTTGTAGTGAATTGGTACAACAGGAATAACATGGCTTATATCAATGATGGGACAGGAAAATTTACACAAGTATTGGAGGGTATTTGGGTAAATCATCTCGGGTATTCTGAGACCGCTTCATTTGGTGATTATGACAATGATGGTCTTGTCGATCTGTATGTCACCAATAGCGAAGGAAACAAAAATAATTTTTTGTACAGGAACCTTGGACAGCATGTCATGCAGAATGTAACAGGTGTGACACCGGTCACGGATATAGCAACTTCAAGATGCGTGAGCTGGACAGATATAGATAGTGATGGTGATCCTGATCTTTTTGTCACCAATGAGAATAGTGAGAAAGAAAATCTCTACAGAAATGATGGCGGTTTATTTGTTAAGTTAACTCAACCGGTCATCACTGCTGATGAATTTAGTACCATGAGTGGTAGTTGGGGCGATATCGACAATGACGGTGATCTCGACTTATTTCTGGCGAATGATGGAAGTAAAAATCAACTATTCAGAAACGATGGGAATTTCGCATTTTCCAGAATACTGACAACAGATATTTCGAATGCTTCCGCCAGATCCTTTAGCAGTGCATGGGCAGACATTGATAACGATGGTGATATAGATCTCTTTGTGACCAATGCTTTCCAGACTGGTGTGCGGTTAAAAAATAAACTTTATCTGAATGATGGTACAGGGGACCTGAGTGAGGTGACCAATGAAGTCGTAGCAACGGATACGGGCTGGTCGTATGGTTGTGCATTTGGTGATTATGATAACGATGGATTTCAGGACCTTGCTGTAGCCACAACGAGATTTGGTATAAATGACGAACGGGATTATTTGTATCACAATAACGGAAATGCTAATCATTGGATACTCTTGACATTGAAGGGTACTGATTCCAATAGATCAGCCATTGGTGCAAAAGTCAGAGTGAAAGCAGTGATCAACGGTAAGTCTGTCTGGCAAATGCGGGAGATCTCTTCGCAAAGTGCATATTGTAGTCAGAATGACATGCGCGCGCATTTTGGTTTAGGGGATGCAACGATCGTGGATAGTATTCTGATAGAATGGCCATCGGGGATCAAGCAATACAAAACAGGTGTACTTCCAAATCAAATACTTTCTATTGAAGAGGGTCTTGTTAATGCTGTGAAGGATGAAATGCCCACATTTGGTTTTAAAGTATTTCCGAATCCAACCCATTCTATCA
>JBATMM010000320.1:0-4991 GCA_049289835.1 Saprospiraceae bacterium
TCTCACACCTTCATCGAAGGTTACATTCAAAATGAAATCTCAGAAAAGTTTTAATAAAAATTTTCCATTACTCATTCAGGATTTAAAAAGTCAAACCGCTGCCGGAAGAACGAATTATATATTCATGTCGAATGCGAGACAGGTCGAACGATTCTATACCATCTTTGAAGATCTCGCTGCTAAGGTTCAATTCATCCCGGTCCTAAAATCTATACACGAAGGTTTTGTTGATTCTTCAGCTAATGTAGTCTGCTACACAGATCACCAGATTTTCGAACGCTTTCATCAGTATCATCTTCGGAGAGGCTTTACAAAAGATCAGGCACTCAATGTGCGCATGCTTCGTGAGCTTCAACCCGGTGATTATGTAACCCACATTGATCATGGTATTGGAAAATATTCAGGTCTGGAAAAAATAAACATCAGTGGTCACCTGCAGGAATCTGTACGTCTTTTTTATAAAAACAATGACATTCTTTACGTCAGCATTCAATCGCTGCACAAAATTTCAAAGTTCGTAGGCAAGGAAGGCACCGAACCTGTATTGAGCAAACTCGGATCAGATGCCTGGGAAAATCTAAAAAGAAAGACTAAGACTAAGGTCAAGGATATAGCGCGTGAATTGATCAAACTTTATGCATTGCGTAAAAGTGCAGAAGGTTTTGCTTTCCCTCCTGATGGATATTTGCAAAATGAATTGGAAGCTTCTTTTATTTATGAAGATACGCCTGACCAACTCAAAGCTACTCAGGATGTAAAAGAGGATATGGAAAAACCACATCCCATGGACCGCCTTATCTGTGGTGATGTGGGGTTTGGTAAAACAGAAGTTGCCATACGTGCTGCATTCAAAGCAATAGTCAGTGGAAAACAAGTCGCTGTTCTTGTACCTACTACTATTCTGGCTCTTCAACACAGCTACAGTTTCAAAGACAGGCTAGAGAACCTGGGTGTAAGTGTGGATTATGTCAATCGGTTCCGGTCTGCAAAACAGAAAAAAGAAATCATGGAGCGATTGAAAGACGGAAAGTTGGATCTCATCATTGGCACGCATGCTCTACTCAACAATAAAGTTGAATTCAAAGATCTAGGTTTGTTGATCGTTGACGAAGAACAAAAATTTGGTGTCGCAGCCAAAGAAAAATTGCGAAAAATTCAGGTGAATGTGGATACACTTACATTGACGGCCACACCTATTCCGCGGACCTTACAATTTTCGTTGATGGCAGCGCGTGACCTTTCCATCATCAGGACTCCACCTCCTAACCGACAGCCTATTCACACCGAACGACGTGTATTTAGCGAAGAATTAATTCGTGATGCGATTTATTATGAGATCAACAGGGGAGGACAGGTCTTTTTTGTGCACAACAGGATCAAGACGCTTCCGGAAATAGTGGCACTCATCAGACGCTCATGTCCTGATGTCGATGTCGTCATGGCGCACGGCCAGATGGAAGCAGATCACATGGAAGAAACCCTTTTGGAATTTATCAATAAAAAACATGATGTCCTTGTCTGCACAAACATCATTGAAACAGGTCTTGATATTCCAAATGCCAATACGATCATGATCAACCAGGCCAATCAATTTGGCCTGAGTGATCTTCATCAATTGCGTGGAAGGGTAGGCCGATCAAATAAAAAAGCATTCTGTTATCTCTTTACGCCGCCTCTCAGCACCTTAACACAGGAAGCGCGTAAGCGTCTTCAGACGATTGAAGAGTATACTGATCTGGGTAGTGGATTTGATATTGCGATGCGTGATCTTGACATCAGGGGAGCTGGTAATTTATTGGGTGGTGAACAAAGTGGTTTTATTTCCGACATCGGGTATGAAACCTATCAGAAAATCCTCGAGGAAGCCATCCAGGAATTAAAGGAAAGCGATTTCAAAGATCTTTTCAAAGAACAAATGGAAAGAGATCGTAAGTATGTGCAGGATGTGCAGATTGATACGGATGTCGAAATGCTTATTCCCGATGAATATGTTTCTAATATTGACGAGCGTCTGCGTCTTTATACCGAATTGGACAATATTGAATCAGAAGAAGGAATTCAAAAATTTGCAATGAGTCTTGTAGATCGATTCGGATTGCTTCCACGCCAGGTTGAAGAATTGTTTGATGGCTTGAGGCTTCGATGGATCGCACGTTCTCTGGGTTTTGACCGGGTCACACTTCGCGGTTCTGTATTGAGATGTTATTTTCACAAGAATGCAAAATCTGCTTATTATGAAAGTGCCATTTTCGGAAAATTAATAAAGATACTTGGAGCACAAAGCCGTGTGTTGGATGTCCAACTTAAACAATCTGCCACCAGATTGATTATGATAAAGGAAAAAATAAAATCCATGAAGACGGCAAGCGCATTTTTGTTTTCACTTCAGGGACTTACTGAACAAGAACCCATCTCCGGCAAATGAGCAGTACAGAAGAATTGTTCACTAATCCACAGTTGAATATTCAACATCTTCCTGATGCGGATCAGTTGGAGATGGTCATGTTAGAGCCGGATTACAAAACAGTGCGCTATATTTCTGCCATATTGATTTCGATTTTTGTTGTGCTTGTCTCCTTGTTCACTCTCATTGTTCAATTCAAAAGTTGGCCTTATAGCCTTTATCTTTTTGTTTTCATTTTATTGGTATCAGTATGGTCCATTATCTATAGTGGGATAGCTTACAAATACATGGGATATGCAATCCGGGAAAAGGATATCAGTTTTAAATCCGGATGGTTGTGGCGTCATATGTCAACAGTTCCATTCAATCGGGTGCAGCATTGTGATATAAAACAAGGGTTGATCGACAGGAGATTTGGATTGTCAAGGCTCACGATTTATACAGCAGGAGGACAAAGCACAGACCTGATGATACCGGGACTACTGCCGGATACAGCTGAGAGATTAAAAAATTTCATCCTCAGTTCGACTGAACAATCTGCGGACGAAGGGTTATAAATCATGGACAATCCATCACATATTCATCAACCCCAACGGCAATCGCCAAAAGCTGTTTTTCTGATTCTGCTCAAATATGGCAGGATTATCATCAGCACCATCTGGCCTATCCTTCTCGTCGTGTTAATCAATCCGGCCAGTCATAAGGGGATTATCATATCGTCAATAGTGATGGGTGTTGCTTTTCTCTCTTTGGTTTATTCAATCCTGTCGTATTTGAAATTTTATTTTTTTATTCAGGACAATGAGTTGTGTGTCAGATCAGGCGTCCTTCGGAAAAAGGTTCTAAATGTGCCTTTTGATCGTATACAATCTATTGATTTCCGCCAAAATCTTATTCACCAGTTTTTAAATGTGGTGAGCGTTCGGGTAGATACTGCGGGTTCGAAAGGAATAGAATTGGAATTGGATGCTATCGATCGTCATCGCGCTGAAGAATTGAGGGAAACCGTGTTGGCCTATAAACGAACAAAGAGCAATTTAGCAAATGCAAATTCCGAATTGCATGCTCAACCCTCAGATGAATCTATTGTTCCCGAGTTAATTCTGACACTATCTGCCAAAGATCTTATCAAAATCGGGATGAGTGAGAATCATCTAAGGACAGCGGGCATCATATTTGCTTTTTTTCTGAGCATCGCTGATGATATTAACCAGGTACTCGGCTGGGATGTGTATGGAAAGCTGGAGGATACCACCTCTTCCGTTTCGCTATTGGGAATCTTTGCTACGTTAATCGCTATTCCACTCTTTATCGGGATTTCATTTTTGATCACCTTAGTCAGGACTGTGCTGAGATATTATGGATTGAAATTCTGGCGTGCGGGACAAAATTTTAAAGTTGTCAGCGGGCTTTTTATCCGGAATGAAAAGACAATACAGAAATCTAAAATTCAGATGATCCGCTGGATGACATCTCCTTTGAAACAAATATTCGGGATCTATCAGTTAAATATCTATCAGGCAACGAATATGGAACATCAAAAAGATAAATCTCTTGCCATTCCTGGATGTTATCTGGAGCAGGTCGATCTGACGTTAGATATGACTGTTCCCGATTTCAGAAAAGCCATATTCAATACGCATAAGATGGATATATCGATTGTCATCCGTATGGTGTTTCTATTCGGATTTATTCCTGCTCTGGTTTTTGGAATTATGGCATGGCGCAATGATGGATTTATGCAGTGGTTCCTGACATTGATATTTCCGATAGCCATCATGATGGGATATGCGTATCAGAAAAAAAGGAGATTAAAGATTCATCCGGATTATATTCTGTCAGAAGCCGGAATATTCGGAAGATCATATAAGCTCGTAGAGATTTATAAAATCCAGACTGTACAAATACACTCCTCTCCGATCCAACGAATAAGAGGTCTGAGTTCTTTACACATCTTTACTGCAGGCGGAGACATCTCTTTTCCCTGTTTAAAAGACGGTATAGCAAAGCAGGCACGGAATTACATTATGTACCGTGTCGAGAGGGATAAGGCATCGTGGATGTAGAAATGAGTAAACGGTAATCGGTAAGCAGTAATCAGTTTTTAATTTATTCTTTGAAACATGATTATTCATGAATAGAAATTCCGTTTTATCTAATTTTTAATTAATCAGATCCTTTACCGAAAACTGCTTACTGCTTACTGCTTACCACTACCGATCACCTATGCTGTCTTCTTTCCACTTCCCAGATAAAGGCCAATAACACCGCCTGTAATAGCCGTCATCACTGTACCGGCGACCATGTCGATCAGTACTGCATTTAAGCTGGTGAAGTAATTCGTTGTCCCCCATAAAGAAAGGTCAAAGGAGGCAACCATAAGAAATCCAAGCACGCCAGCTACAGTAGCACCTCCCCCAAAACCTGAAGTACCGGATTTTGTCAGAACATATGCCAGTAAGAAACCTGATGCCAACTGGCCAAGGATGAGGAAGAGCCAATTGAATTCTTCCATAGGTTTGTACAGGCCTGCCATCATGCTTCCTTCCATAGTAGACATGAGGAGCACGCCGTAGATGAGCCATCC
>JBATMM010000321.1:0-3320 GCA_049289835.1 Saprospiraceae bacterium
ACCTAGTACTTCGAATTCACTTACTGAAAGTGCTTTTGAACCTGCTGCCATGACTTTGTCAAATTCTTTGTAGCCCTCTTTATTCATCTTCGCGTTTTTGGCGAAGTATTGCGGAGGAGGAAGAAGACCGTCCGTGACTTCGCGGATAAATTCTTCGCGCGTCATATCAACCCTCATGGCATAATTCGTTTTCTTTTGATTACCCAATGTATCCCATGTTTCAGTGCTCATGTTTTTACCACATGCTGAACCTGCACCATGAGCCGGATAAACGACGATATCATCCGGTAGTGGAAATATCTTCGTACGAAGACTATCAAACAACCAGCCTGCAAGCTCTTCCTGCGTCTTGTTTGTGGCTTTCTGTGCAAGATCTGGTCGGCCGACATCACCAATAAATAATGTATCCCCTGTAAAAATGGCTTCTTCCATTCCCTTGTCATTGATCAAAAGATACGTAGTGCTCTCAGGCGTATGACCGGGCGTATGAAGAACTTTGATTTTTATTTTTCCGATAGAAAATACTTCTCCATCTGTTGCGGTGTGACTTTCGAATGAAGTTACAGCAGTCGGACCATAGACGATTGTTGCCCCTGTTTTATGGGCCAGATCCACATGTCCACTGACGAAATCGGCGTGAAAATGGGTCTCAAATATGTATTTGATTTTGACGCCTCTTTCCTGAGCCCTCCTGATATATGGAAGGGTCTCCCTGAGAGGATCAATCACGGCGGCTTCACCCTCTGACTCAATAAAATAAGCCCCCTGGGCCAGGCAACCGGTATATATCTGTTCAATCGTTTTCATAAGGAAATGAGGTAAGCAATGTCGTAAAACGTAAAGATAGGAAGAAGGTTTACATAGGCGGAAATGATGAATTTAAGAATGGAAAAATGAGGAAGGGAATCTTGAATAATGAATACGGAATTGTGAACTAAGAAGGAGAAGGAAAAAGTGAAAAGTAAAAATTGCAAAGTAAAAAATAGCACCGCATTCATGTTGAGCGAAGCCGAAATAATTTTTTGGTATTATGTTGATGGTCGTTGTGCTTCGACTTGCTAAACTCGACCATGTGCTACAGCTCAGCAACTGCCGGAGTCGAAACGAATCGTCAAAGAATTCACCGCATCTTCAATCGTCATAAAGAAATTTTCTTCGCCGATTTTGTTCGTCAGACCTGATTTGAAAAACTTATCACGCACAGGGCCTTTTACATCACTGAACAAAAGTCGGATGTTATCTTTTTTCATTTCATCGACCATGTCGGACAACACGACCAGAGCAGAACTATCCACAGTATTATTGCTTTCCATATCGATCACGATGGCATTGATGGTTTCTTCCCGGTATGATTTATGGGTTAGAAGTAATTCGTGAAATCGATCAATGTTGGCAAAAAAAAGCGGGGCATCAAATCTGAAGATCAGGATGTTATTTTCAATCTCAAGTCCTTTATAACGTTTTATGTTTTTGAAAATATGTGTTCCCGGCACTCTTCCTAACTCCGCATAATGAGGATAAGACGCTTCAAAAATGATCCATGCGAGTGAAAGGGCTACACCAATACCGATTCCTTCACCAATACCCAGGAAAAGCGTGCCTGCAAATGTGACGAACATCATCAGGAAGTCTTTCCAGTCGATGTACCAGAGATGTTTGGCTTCTTTAAAATTGATCAGCCTGGACACAGCGACAATTATAATACAGGCCAGAATGACTTTTGGCAAATAATAAAACAGCGGAGTAAGGAATAATAAAGTAAGGATGATCACGCATGCACTGACGATCGATGACATATTTGTACGTGCACCTGATTGCTCATTGAGTGTAGACCTGGAGAAGCCTCCCGATACAGGGAAGGATCTGAATACGGATCCAAACATATTGGCCAGGCCAAGTGCCATCAGTTCTTTATTCGGAATGATTTTATATGTTTTATGTTTTGCCTGTAGTGCCCTGGCGATGGCGGTGCTCTCCATAAAACTCAGCAATGCCAGGGCAAACGCTGTAGGGAGTAATTTTTTGTATGTAACCAGATCAACGAATGGTAGACCTGGTCGTGGCAGTCCGCCAGGTACCTCGCCGATGATATTTACACCATAAGTGTCGAGATGAAAAATACTGACGACAACTATTGATATGGCCAGCATAAATAACGGTGCCGGAAATTTTGGTAAAAATCTTTTGAATAATATCAGAAACAAAATACCAATGACCCCGATAAGAAATGTCAGCCAATGTATATTCGGCGATTGCTGAACTAATGACGCTATGATGTCCTGCAGATATTGATTACTTGTAATATTAATCCCCAATAAATTTTTTAATTGACTCAATCCGATAATAATAGCGGCTGCAGATGTAAAACCTGTGATCACCGGGTGAGATAGGAAATTGACTAAAAATCCTAATTTGAGCACGCCGAGACTAAACTGAATAAAGCCAACCATTAAGGCTAATGTGATCGCAAGACTGATATAGTCATCACTTCCTGCTAATGCAAATGCACTGATCCCTGCAACAATAAGAATAGGATCAATAGCTACAGGCCCAACGGATAAATGTCTTGATGTCCCAAACAAAGCATAAATAATCAAGGGTACTGTCGAAGCATACAATCCATAGATGGGAGGAAGCCCTGCAAGCATTGCATAAGCCATCGCCTGAGGTATCAACATGACACCAACGGTCATGCCGGCTAGCAGGTCCGGCTTGAAATCTGAACGTTGATAGTTTTTAATCCAGACAGGTAGAAACATTGACGAATAACGAGTGACGAATAACGATTTTTAAAGATGCAAAATAGAATTAATAATTCGTTCCCACTACTTGCTACTCATTCCCGCTACTTCTTATTCGTTATTCGTTTATTCGTTTATTCGTAACTCGTAACTCGTAACTCGTTATTCGTTACTCGTTACTCGTTATTCGTTAATGTGGTAGTCTCGGTTTCAGCAATCCATACATAAATGCTCCAAACAATCCGCTGAGCAACACAACACTTACTACCCATACGCCTTGTCCAAGCAATGCATACAATGGTCCCGGGCATGCTCCTGTCATCGCCCAACCTAAACCAAATAAAGTACCTCCAAATAATAACCTCGGAATTTCCATTCGCTTGGGTGTGAAATCCATAGGTGTGCCGTCAAATGATTTCAAACTCTTTCGTTTTATGATCAGGACACCTATAGCGCCTACTACGACTGCAGTACCTATGATGCCATACATATGAAAGCTCTGAAATCTGAACATCTCCTGAATTCTAAACCAGGACACCGCTTCCGATTTCGTCATGATGATGCCGAAGAGAATACCGA
>JBATMM010000322.1:0-1836 GCA_049289835.1 Saprospiraceae bacterium
AAACAGACCTGATGGGATCAATGTGGATCATCACGTATCCGTCTTGTGGACGATCAAAGATGGAAAGATTATAGAAGGGCGACATTTTTTTGCTGATCCGGTCGCGTTGGATGAATATTTTAATGATGTCGTGAAGGGTCAGGAATAATCAGATACAAAATGCTGCCGACTTCTTTAGTTGCATTTTTGCCACTTTCGGATCTACATGAACTGTGTCATGTTCGAAGTCTAATTTGATACGCCACTTCTGCATAGTCGCTGCACCAATGATTGCTTCTTCACTCAAGCCTGGTACTATGAGGAATTCATCAGAAAGAAGTACATCTTCCAGATAAAAGTCAAGTCGAACTGCTGAATCAATTTCAATGAAATGGCCTTCAGCGGCAGTATAAATATTTCGCTTTCTGCCTAGTTTTACCGGGACCTCAAGTTTTTCAAGGAAATCCGGATTGATACAGGAGAGATTTGCCCCACTATCAAATAGAGAGTAAAGACGGACTTCTCCTTCAGAGCCTACGAACAGGATTGGAAGTTTTATGACAGACATACCTTCAATATTTTTGTAAAAATAAGCCTCCTTCAGGACTTAGCCGTTTGGTAAACGGATAAAATATTACCCCCTACCCTCTGATGCTTCGACGTGCTTAACTCATCCTCTTACCTAAGCTCAGCAACCAAAGGGGGCGCTGTCGTTTTTCAATTTTCCAAAAAATGAAAACAATTCCCCTTTCAGGGGGTAGGGGGTAACAGGTACCTACTTCTCAATCACCAATCTCTGGATATAATACTTCTCTCCTGAAGTAATTCTGATAGCATATATCCCTGCCGAAATATCCCTGATATCAAGAGTGCTTACGTCTTTCCAAGACTTGACTATGTATCCATCAGAGCTGTACAACTGAATTTGAATGTTTGAAATTTTATCCATTTCAATATATACTTTCTCCCTTGCAGGGTTTGGATAAACCTCCACATCCAGTTGATCAGGATTAGAAATCCCTACTAAATATTTTATTTCTATAGAATCGACAGAAGTTGTACAGCCATGTGCATCTGTGACAAGCAGGTCATAGTATCCGGCTGGAATATCAGTTAAATCTTCATTGGTTTCAGAAAAACCATTTGGCCCTGACCAGTCATACAGATAGGGTTCAGTTCCACCATTGATACTAACAGAAATCGATGACGTGCCTGAAGGTGAAATATTAACCACAGAATCAATTGTAATCGTTAGAACTTCTGGTGAAATGATGCCAAATCCTGCTGATTCAAAACAACCACGGCCTAAATCAGTCACCAACACATAGTAGGCGCTATCTGCACAAACATTAGTGATCATTTCCGTTGTATCTCCGTTGCTCCATGCATATGTATAAGGCCCAACACCACCAACGGGAAAGATACTCAGGCTGCCGTCACAGTCCCCGAAACAAGTGATCGGTGTAAAATCACCTTCGATAAATTCAAAACATGAAAAAGAATTTACTTCTACAAATTCCGTCTGCGCACAACCATGTGCATCTGTCACCTCAACAGAATACAGATCCGGCACCAGATTAGTGATCAGTGAATCGATACTTCCATTATTCCATAGATAAGAATATGGAGGTTGTCCTCCAAAAGGTACTGCCCACGCAGTCCCATCATTTGCACCCAAAGCAGTTTCATCAGTACTCGAAACATTTGGAAAAAGTTGCCCAGGTTGAGTTACAGAAAAATTTCCTGATGCTGAACAACCTGTAGCATCGGTGACAGTAACTCCATAAGTTCCTACACAAAGATCAGTAAGAGAAGATACCGTACTACTATCTTCCCATAAAAATGTAACAGGTAGCA
>JBATMM010000323.1:0-7679 GCA_049289835.1 Saprospiraceae bacterium
CCCCTGGAAAGCCTTGAGTGAAGCTATCATTGTCGCCAGTCTGACCTTTGAAAAATCATATGCAGTAACCAGATATCCTATCTTTGCAAACTAGCTTAAATAGTAATGAAATCTTCCCTCCTACTTGCATTGTGCCTCCTGATCACTACCACTCTGTTAGCTCAGCCCTGGACAAAAAATCTGCCACCAGAAAAATCAAGATCAGAACTCACCTTCTTTGATTATCAAAATGCCTTTGAAGAATACTGGGCACCCTTCCATTTAGAAAAAGGCTATTACATGGAGAATGGCACAAAGAAAAAAGCAAGAGGCTGGAAGCAATTCAAACGCTGGGAATATGCCATGCAAGGCCAGATCAATCCACTCACCGGTGAGTTTCCAAAAAAGACTGCGCAGCAGGTGGTTGATGAATTTAATTTATCTCATCCCCATCAGCGTTCTTCATTCCCTGCCAACTGGACATCTTTAGGTCCTGACAATTCAAATGGCGGATATTCAGGTGTGGGTCGTATCAACTGCGTGGCATTTCATCCAGGTGACATAAATACATATTGGGCAGGTGCTGCTGCAGGAGGTTTGTGGGTGACTCATGACAATGGTGACACATGGACATGTCTCACGGATCAGAATGGTGTACTCGCGGTGAGCAATATTATTATTCCACCGGATTATGAATCTTCGCACACCATCTACATCGGTACAGGTGACAGAGAATCGTATGACAATCGCAGCATTGGTGTATTAAAATCAACAGACGGTGGTCAATCATGGAATACAACAGGTCTGAGTTATTCCATTTATGATGATGAAATGGTGAATAGATTGCTGATCGATCCAAATAACAGTGAGACATTAATTGCAGCTACTACAGAAGGTGTATTTAAAACTAATGATGGTGGTGCAACCTGGAATACAAAATTGACACCAATTGAATTTATCGATATGGAATTTCAGCCGGGCAATCCGAATACAATTTACGGCGCGACAAAAGATGGGAGAATATTTGTTTCAACTGACGGGATTTCATTTGGTGCACCTTCATTTGAGGATAGTGAGGCAAGCAGGATCGAGCTTGCTGTTTCTCCAAATCAACCTACATGGGTTTATGCAGTAGCGGTGAATAGTGACAGTGGTCTTTATGGTGTATACAAATCCACAAACAGCGGATCATCATTCGACCTCGTGCTGGATGGGAATACCACAAATTTATTGTCATACGAATCTGATGGCAGTGGAAGTGGCGGACAGGGCTATTATGATCTTTGCATTGCTGCATCCCCCACCAATGCAAACAATATTGTGATAGGTGGTGTAAATACCTGGGGCTCTTCCAATGGCGGTAATTCGTGGACACTGCTCAATCACTGGTATGGTGATATGGCCCAGGCTGTTCATGCAGATAAACATTCTCTGACATATCGTTCGAATGGTGATGTGTTCGAAACGAATGATGGTGGCGTATACATATCTCAGAATAATGGAAATAACTGGGCTGATAAAACAAATGGCATCGTCATCAGTCAGATGTATAAGCTGGGTGTATCCCAAACTGATGGTGGTGATATCATCACAGGATTGCAAGATAATGGAACAAAGATTCATTCAGGCGATATATGGTTTGATCAGATCGGTGGTGATGGAATGGAATGCCTGATCGATTATACAGATGCGGATATTCAATATGGTACGTTGTATTACGGATCGATATTTCGTACGATGGATCATTGGCAGAGTAGTGATGAAGTCACATCCTTTGATGCAGGTGAAGGCGCCTGGGTGACACCTTACATCATCGATCCTGTCAATCCGGAAATATTGTATGCAGGATATAGTGAGGTATGGAAATCTTTCGATCGCGGAAATATCTGGGAGATGATTTCAAATTTTAATTTTACAACTGAACTCATCCATTCGATGGCGATTGCTCCATCAGATCCACTGGTGATGTATGTAGCGTTCAGGACTAATATCTGGAAAAGTGTTGATGGAGGCGGCCATTGGTCAAGCGTTACGAACAATTTACCGTCATCACAGGCAGACATCAGGTACATCTCTGTGAAGCATAATGATCCGTCTACAGTATGGGTTGCGCTGAGTGGTTATACAAATCCCGGTGTGTATGAATCAAGGAATGGTGGAATGACTTGGACGGATATTTCTGCAGGGCTTCCTCCCATACCTGTGCATACAGCGGTGGAAAATAAATTGTTGTTGTCTGACAATCTGTATGCGGGAACGGAATTGGGTGTGTATTCTAAAAGAGGAAATGAAGAATGGACTCTTTTTAATAATGGTCTTCCGAATGTCATCGTCACTGAATTAGAAATATATTATGCTTCGAATCCGATAGAGACAAAATTGAGAGCAGCGACGTATGGACGTGGTCTTTGGGAGACAACGATTCCATTTTCATCAACACCTGTCAGTACGCCTGAGAATGCGGATATATGTGATGGGGCTACGGCTTCATTGACACTGTTGGAATTTGAAGGCAACATACAATGGCAAACATCTGCTGATGGAGTGAATGGTTGGGTTGATGTGAGTGATGGAACAGGTGCGAATACAGAAAATTACACAACAGGAATATTGAATGGTACGATGTATTACCGTGCAGCGATCACCAATGGAGCTAATACGATATATTCAAATACATCGACAGTAAATGTGAATCCAACTCCGGATGCTGCAGGTGTGATCACCGGGGATACAATAGTGTGCCAGGGACAGCAAGATGTAGTGTATACGGTAGAGCCTATTGCTGATGCGGGTATTTATATCTGGACATTGCCGGGCGGAGTGACAGGTACAAGCAGTACTGAAAGTATAATTGTTGACATAGGTGTAGCTACACAATCTGGTACAATCTCTGTCTTTGGCAGAAATTCAATGTGTGATGGTGCTTCGTCGGAGTTATCTCTTACCATTTCACCGAAACCTCAAAAGCCTCTTATCGGACCTGTTGTACAACCGACTTGCCTGGATTCAACAGGCAGCGTCACCTTGAAAAATCTTCCTACTTCGGGAGAATGGACGATAAAAAGTATACCGGATGGAGTGACAATGACCGGCTCAGGTATAAGTACTATTGTCACCGGACTTGTTCCTGGTAGTTATTCGTTCATGCTCACTAATCAGGCGGGGTGTGTGTCTCCTGCATCAAGTACGATTGCGATACATGCACATGCGTTCATGCCGCCTGCACCAGTAATCTCTGTCAATGGCAATCTACTACATTCTGATGCGCCTGTTGGCAATCAGTGGTATGATGGTAATGGAGCTATTGCAGGAGAGACTGCACAGGACTTTATAGCTCCGCAGACAGGTGATTATTATACGATCGTGACATTGAATGGATGTACATCGGATACATCTAATGTGGTGATCATTGATTTCACGGCAATTGATCCTGTGGAGTCAGGAAAGAATATTATTGTATATCCGAATCCGGTGAAGGACGAATTGACGATTGAGATGCCGGGGAATAGGGAGACTGTGAAATTTGAAATATTGAATTCGTTAGGGCAGGTTGTGTATAAAGGGCATATGCTTAATAAGGTAATTGTGAAAATGACGAAATATGCGGTGGGGGCGTATGTTGTAAAAGTGAGTGGGGAGAATGGGGGTGTGCGAAAAATAATAAAAGGGTAAAAAGGCGGAAATGGCGGAAGAGGCGGAAGAGGTAGAAAAGTGTTTGGAAATTAATTTGCGTTAATCAGCGAAATGTGCGGCAAGAAAATCAATAGGCAATAACCAATAAGCAATAAGTAAAGAGTAAAGAGTAAAAATAAAGTTTGGCTTGCTTTGCTTACATTTTCAGAATAATATATTTACAGGATGAACAAAACCCGTCTCGAAGCTTTCAGTGATGGTGTGCTCGCTATCGTCATCACGATCATGGTATTGGAATTTAAAGTACCTCATGGTGTTGAATGGAGTGACCTTGTTCCCCTGATCCCCATCGTGCTGAGTTATGTGCTGAGTTTTATTTATATAGGTATCTACTGGAACAATCATCATCACATGATGCATACGGTGAAATCGGTAACCGGGGATGTCTTATGGGCCAACCTGCATTTACTTTTCTGGTTGTCTCTTGTACCTTTCGTGACCGGGTGGATGGGAGAGAATCATTTTTCGACAGTTCCACTTGCCCTATATGGAATTGTACTTTTGATGGCTGCGATTGCGTATTTTATATTACAAACACGCATCATTAAAAACCATGGCCCTGATTCCATACTTGCCAAAGCCATAGGGAAAGATTTAAAAGGAAAAATATCGCCTATAATTTATGTAATCGGTATTATATGTTGTTGGATCAATCCGTGGATATCCGGTGGAGCTTATGTACTTGTGGCAATGATCTGGCTGGTGCCTGACAAGCGTATTGAAATTATTTTGAAAAATGAATTATAAAGGATGTTAGCGATTAGAAAGAGGGGGCATTGAAAGTTCTTATGCCAAGATAATTGAAATCTCCTTTTTTATATGAAACTTGTAAACGGATTTATCTGCAGGCTTATCAAATAAGATTAAAAAAATTATACCGATTATGAATAACGAAAATCCAGAACATGGATTAATAGAAAGGCGGTTAGTTTGGTAGCCACTGTATTCACCTTTTAACTATTAAAACATTTGCCCTATTTTGCTTCCGTTAATCAAACAAACAACATGACACAATTAAAAACCTTCTGCTTTGTTCTTATGGGTTGCCTTCTCATTACCGGTTCTGTATATGCGCAATATTTTACCAATCCGGTTGTATTGACCGTAGGTATCAATGAAGGCAGCCTGGGTAAAGTTGCCACCGGAGACATTGACGGCGATGGACTGACAGATGTCCTGGCAAGTTCTGCAGGAGTGAATATTTATTGGTTCAAAAACCGGGGCGACGGAATGTTCTATGCGGAAAAAATCATTTATGATGCAGAGATCTTCTGCGATGCAGCCGAAGCGATCGATGTAGACGGGGATGGTGACATGGATGTGATCGGAGCCTTCTCTTTCAGCAATGAAATCACCTGGGTTGAAAATACCGGTGGTGGTCTGTTTGGAAATGCACATCTCATAGAAGGCGACCTTGAACCCCTTGATGATATGATCCTGGTTGATCTGAATAATGATGGTAAACGGGATATCGTATTTTCCACTAACGACATCACCGATGAAACAGGTCATGTGTACTGGATCCGCAATTATGGCAACGGTCAATTTTCAGGTAAGCAAACTATCGCTACTCAATTTGAAGAAGTAAAAAAACTGGAATGTGCTGATCTGAACGGAGACGGGTGGCAGGATGTGATTGCAGGTTCTTATTGGGATTTTAAACTGGCATGGTTTGAAAATCTCAAAAACGGAAATTTCTCAGATGAAATCTTTATCCGGGATGTGAATGATTCAGTACGTAATTTTAGTGTGTTTCCTGCAGATGTCGATGGTGATGGTGATGTGGATATTGTCAACGGAGCTGAGCAGGCGCCCAAGATCAGATGGTATGAGAATAACGGACATGGGGTTTTTATTGCAGAACACACCATATCCGACGCCCTTGGTGCATGGGATGTCGCTGTTGTGGATTTTGATTTCGATGGCGATAACGATTTATTCACGGGTTTCTCTAAGAAAGTAGTGTATTTTGAAAATACAGGGTCAGGCTTATTTAATGCTCCTGTTGTTGTAGCTGAAAATATCTCAATATTGGATGATATCAATTTCGCTGATCTTGATCAGGACAGAGATATTGATGTCGTAGCATGTTCAACTCTTGATCACCATTATTTATTCTTCGAAAACCATCGGTTTGATTGTATTCCGTATGAACAGCACTTAGACACTTCCATTTGTAATCATGAAACCCTCACTTTCGCTAATCTAAACATCACCGGACCGGGAGAATATTCATTAGCGACCACCGGTGGCATTGAATGTGATACGCTCTACACCGTTTCTCTAATTGTCAATGATAATTATGTTTTTGAACATTTTGATACGATTACCATAGGCATGCAGTATACCCTGCCGGATGGTAATATCATCAGTACAACAGGAACATATATTTCACTATTACTAACATTGGGGGGCTGTGACAGCACTATTGTGACTCACCTATTTGTGGAGGACATTTCTGCCGTCCGTAATCCCGGACCTGAGTTATCCTTTTCTATTTATCCAAATCCGGCGAAGGAATATATAAAATTGAACATTACAAAGGACCCGGATGATATCACACTTAAAATATTTAATCTGTTAGGCATCCAAATTTTCCAATCAATAATAACAGAAAAGTCTACCACCATAAACCTGTCAGAATTCCGGGAAGGTATTTACTTTGTTGAATTAACCGACCGGCGGCAACACATTATAGGAGTCCGTAAAGTGGTGATTCAACATTAGCTATGGAGTAGTCATTGTGGCCTGTGTTAAATCTTAAGGATGATAATTTTATGATTATACAGATGCCCATCTGAAATTATCGTCACGATATACAGACCTCCGGGTATGTTTTCTCCGGGTATTAATTTTGTTCTTTTGTCACTTGTCGTACAATGGATAAACGAAACTTTTTTTCCATCGAATGTTGTCATTACAATTGATTCAATAGGTCTTTTGGCTTCAATATATATTTCATCTGAAGTAGGATTTGGATAAATCTTAAGATCATCTGATTCTAAATCAATACTTCCTGTTGTACAATTACTTTCTCCAATAGGTATTATGCCAAGTGTCAGTTGCACAACATCTGTGCATCCCGTCATAGAATTGATCGACTCATATGTATAGATTCCGGCGCTATCAAATCCAAGGAATGATTCTCCTTCGCAGATCAGGGTATCCATTTCAATAAATTCGGCTTCACGAACGGTCAAATTAATTTGGTGAACAGAATCACAATAGATTCCAATATGTGTGGTGTCAAGGTATGCTCCTGATTCTGTATGTCCTGAATAACTTTCACCTCTGCAAATGGTGACATTCTCGACAGTATTTACATCTGTACATAATGCATCCACCATTGTATTGTGGGTAGTATTCGTGACTACAGGCTGATTACTTTCGAAGATTATGCTCGCTTTGTTTTCTATTGAAGTAAGAATGGGTAAGGCTGAAATTGGTTTTATCTCATAACTGATCATTCCTGTTTCTTTGGGGGCCAACCAGATATTGGGCATATGAAATTCTACTATATGATCATTGATGTATGTAACAGGGGGAAACGAACTATTTACAACTTTAAATGTGCTCATATCTAACGAGGCATCAAGTGTATCAATCACGGTAATGTCAATCGCATCAATATTTCCTGTATTTTCAAAACGGATCGTGTAGGTAAGTTTATCATCTATCAGCGTATAGTTTTGATCTCTCACACCTGAAGGATTTACAGTCTTGTCATTTGGATCATGCGAACACCTCAGAACAGGATTGTATTGGATAGAATCCTTTAGGACTTCAACTGAGGCAGAATCAATATAAAAATATCCTGTAAAATGCATGGTGTCACCTGCATGTGATTCATCAGGCATCTGAAATGAGATCCTGGTCTTTAAAATATCAAAAGGCAACATGGTATCCAAATCATACACCAGCAGGTGTAAAAATGGATTTACGAAATCAGGTGAAATATCGGCATCAACATAATTCACGGTAGAATCATATTTCAATATCAACCTTCC
>JBATMM010000324.1:0-10400 GCA_049289835.1 Saprospiraceae bacterium
TTCTGCAGGCGTATGTGTTCTTGTATTAACCTGGCTACACTATCTCGCCATGCCTCAATTGCATTTTCGATAGCAATCTTTTTAAGCATCGCGATGCAAGAGTCACGTTCGTCGTCCCAGTTAATTGTATCCAGTCCTAATGGTTTGGGGATGGCTACACAAAATGAATCTGTGTATGCAGTCCCGAGTTCGATGGCTTGTGATGTAGCCGAAAAGTATGAATAGCAAATCACAGCTATTACAAGTGTCAGTCGTATGATCGTATGGCGGATGTTCTTCTTCATTTTATTTCATCAATACAATGGTGGAAGAATAAAATCCATAATTATCCTTTACGATTACTTTGTACACTCCGGGTGGGATATTTGCAGGTTCAATGATTTGATGATCATTATTCCCGACCGAGGGATATTCCCGATTGAATAGAATAGCTCCGGAAAAATCAGAAATTCCAACTGTATAGCCTTCATCGATCTCATAGGGATGAAAGAAGTCGAGATGAAATTGGTTCTTTGCCGGGTTAGGATAAATCCTTATTTCAGCTTTGGACAATTTATCAATATCCGGATGAATCGGAATAGATTTGAATACCAATGGTAATACGGGACTACATCCTGTCGTATCAAAATTTGTGGGTGGATTTCCAAAGGCATAAATATGATCCATGATGATCGTGCTGCCCGTAATAATCAGTCTAAAGCAAGGGCAAAATTCATTGTCTAGTAATTCCCATGTCACTTCTGGTGAACCGCATGAATCCCATACTTCAAGAAGTGCCTGAATACTTTCTGCGTAGAAATTATTTGTTTCCGTATTCAAACTATCGCATGATGGCTGAAAATTACTTGCAAAAGGAAGTGTGTCCCCATCCATAGTGACAATCCCCTCATACCTTAGAGAATCGCAAAGATCAATGGTTTGCTCCTGGCAATAACTACACTCGCAGAGAAGAGAATCCATCAAAAGTATAGTATCGCAACAGGTGCGATATATGATCTGAGCGCTGAATATATAGGAAGGACCGGAAGATAGTGTATCTCCCTCTTCATACGGAACTTCAGGCATATCATCAATACTAACCATCCAGATAACTGTATCAATATTGTCGGTAGGCTCAGTGAATATTAAATTCGCCGCAACAACACATTCACCAATCGAATCCAATACCAGTTCCGGCACTTCACATCCGGGAACATAAATGGTAATTTCCGAATAGTCCTCACAAGCCCCCGCTGGCATAGGAGTATAAAATCCGAATGTATAACAACCGGGCTCGTAGAATGAGTCAATGACAGGCCATGCCCCCATCAAATCACCCGGATGCCAAAAGCCGAGCGAATCATACCAAGTAAAGGAAGCTGAATCAGGAGCGAATGTTGAAGGTTCTGCTAACTGACCGCATAAAGAATCATACCCGATAAAGAAATATAATCCTGTGTCCATCAAATAATCCTGACTGCCTAACAAACCTTCAAGAAGTAATGGATCTATGGTCTGCTGGTACAGACTATCATGCAATACAAAGAGATTGATCGAATCACCAATACAGATTGTATCGACAACATCGATACCTGCATTCTGAGGATATCCTCCAGGGATATAAACTTCATCAAATGGCTGTACAAGCGTATCCTCGAAATAAGTCAGGCTACAACCATTTGAAATCAACCAATCATGGATGGCTGTATATGTAGGCAGATCCTGGTCTTCTTCCAAAAGTTGTCCTAATGGATTCTGCAAACCGCATACTACAATGCAGTGGTTATAAAGAAGCGTATCTATACCTACAAAATATGAGTCGTCCAATTCACAGTTCTGGAGAATTAAATTGGCAACGATGGTTGCGTTTCCTTCACACACATCAGTACACAGGTCAGCTTTTTGATCGTTAATAAAATCAATTGCATTCTGTATTGAATCTATATCAACAAAGTCCTGTGGAATAGATTGACAGACTGTACAAACTCCAGGTGCTCCACAAGTTGCTATCCTTGCGTCATCTATCAAATGAGATTTAATACCCAAATATGCTCCGACAAAAAACTGCCATTTCTCATCGAGGGTGCCTGCAGGCATTACGCAGTCGATCATTTCGACAAGATCTATTGGCTCCGGTGGAGAAGAAACGCCTAAATCCACACAAGCCTGCACACTGCCGTGATTATTTGTACCATATGTGTTTAAAGCTGCGTTCATTTCATCATCAAAATCTTCCCCTGGACCTCCTGATATAAAGAATGGATCGCCCGCTATGAAAGATGCCATTTCTCCGGGATCATCAACATCAGCCCAATGTCCATGCAATGGCATCCTGTAATCAAACTCTCTGCTGTCTGCCAGCCATCTGCAGAATCGATAACAACATGTGTCGGGATGAATCAAAGCAAGCGTATCAGCCCAACTATCTTCCCAAATTCTGTTACTTACTTTAAGAAGATAATACATGTAGTCTTTGTCAGTTACTTCCTTTCCTTCAACAATAAAAGTCAAACCCTCCAAAGCATTAGCATCCCAGTCATCAAAGCAACCACCTGTCTTGAGTTGAGATATCATTTGTGCATGCATGGCATCACATGATGAAAGTGAACCCTGACTTAATAATGTATCAATGCAAACCCTCAATACACATGAATCAATCGAATCAGATAGTGCCTGAGCAAAAGATTCACCTGACAACCAGGGATAAAGTACAAGTATAGAATCACGACAATACTGATCACACGATTGTATACATTCTGTGGTATCTATATGTGCCAGGAAGGTATCGATGAAATCATTTACGTTCGGGAGCTGGTCATGAAGCAGGACCATCCACTCATCGATGGACAAAGGAACAGGTTTTAAAATTTTTTCAATTGTGTACAACCCGATCAAATCAAAATCTAACGGAATCTCTTCAAGTGCTTCGGAATATGTAGCGCTTTCACAAAGGTCTTCACCTGTAAAAGTATGTTCAATCAAACATGTGGGACAAACATTCCCAGCAGGGTCGGTGATCTTGATTACTAATTCATAAGTGCAGCTTTTACAAATGGATGTTCCATGATCAATATTGAGTCCTTCGAGTGAATAATTGAAATAATAATCAGGACCGTTATCCTCATCCACAACTTCATTAAAAATATAAGTAGTCAAAACACTTTCGCCTGTCACCTGATCGATTACATTATTTTCCATAAGGTTTTCGAGAATTTGGGATGATGCTTCGTCTTTAAGTGGCAAAACATTATCCGGGCTTTTCCCTGCCAGTGCAGTCGCTATGGTATGTCCTGCCAGATCTGTATAGTTTACTGAAATCTGGCCATTGGGATCCATCACAAGGTTGCGTTTGTAATATTTTGCTTTCCCCACATTTTGACCAAACAACCTTTGTAACTGTGTAGAAGACGGATCATCATAATAAAATAATGTAGAATGACCTGAGCCCGTTTGGTATAATTCCCCTACTCCTCCTTGCTCGGCAATACGTCCGGTTCCATCATTAAGATATTTTGTACGACTGTAAGGGAATCCTTCTGCATCCGGAATATATGAAGCATGTAGGCCATCAGTTTGCGGATTGGCATCACTGTAATAAAGTCCGGCACCATTTGCGGTTGTTAACGGGTGAGTTGAAGTTGGGTCTTCAAATGATAATGGATTCAGCGTATTAAAATTATTGATCAAACCATAAGAAGCAGAATTCAAATCAGGTACCGGTAATACTGATATTGCAGGCCTTCCTTCCAGATCATAATAATTAGTTGCACGCAATATTTTCTGTTCAGTAGCTAAATTGGTAGCTGTCTGACGCATTTTCAATGCATCATCGTAATACTCGACCACTTTTTTGAATTTCCCTTCTTCAGCATAGGAAGTTGTTGCTTTCCAGTTTTCATAATGTTGAAAATCGGTTGCTATCATCTCAACTTCAGACCAGGTGCCTTCTTCCTGGAAATTTTGAGTGGCTGGATCTGTTACTCCTCTGATGAATCTTCCGACTGGCCTTACTCTGACATGCAATATTCCCGGAGGATATGTATTGGGTAATGAATAATGGTTTTGAAGGACTTCTATTCTCGTAGCGCCTTTAAATAATGCATTGATATCCGGATCATCAATTGTATACTGAGTAGTAAAAAGAACTTCAACCTGGTAAGATTCGGCGCCCTTTATATTTGACCACTGCATCAGAATATTTTCTCCGTCTGCTGCGACACTTAAATCAGAAATGGCTTCTGCAAAATCCAGGAAATCATGTCGCTTTGCTTCCAATCGCAATTCGAGACGAATATCCGGGGGCGTTTGTATAGCGGCATCCAGGAAGGATGATGATGTCAACACCCAATTGTTGGCAGAGCTCTCTACTCCTGTAATAATAATCTTTGCGCCTCCGTCTACATCAAATATTTTCCGGTCAAGGTAGATTGTCTGACTTGCATCGAAATGCTGGATGGTGACACTGCCTGTTCCGACAGACATATGATCAGCATTAAAAATCTCGAAGTAAACCCGATATCCCCAGTCATAAATTTGGATATCTGTAAATCTTTCTCTTCCATAAACCAGGTCTACAGTGGCCTTATAAGCGGCCTTATAATTTTCATTGCCCGGGGGATTTACATCTGTATATTCTGAATTATGCACAACCATTTCGGATCCGGGAAAAATCTTTGTTTTAGGCATTACAGATACATGAACCTCAGTCTGTGCATATGTGCAGACCTGAGTGGCAAAAAGCCATATACATCCGATGACCAATCTGACAAATCTCATTGCTTAGCTAAATAATCTTTTGCGTTATATAAATGATATGATTTGTAAGGATCTTTAAGAATGACATTACCAGTTGTCAGGCTCAGATAATTTGAAAGTTTCATTTTCGCTCCTCCAGCACAATCTGTTTTAAAGGATACAAGCTCAAAAACAAACGCTTGTTTTATATCACCTTCGAGATGTTGAATCACTTTATTGATTCTCCATGGATTTTGTGCTATCCAGATTTCGATGATACCCATGGAGGGTAATTTTGAATTTATCCGATAATACTTAAGATTCCCCATAGGTTTATAATCGATAGAAGAAGCTGATTGTATTACATCCTTTATCATGGCTAATGGATCAGGGGTTGAGGAATCACTATTGACCTCAGAATAAATAGCAATTTTATTATTTACATCGAGTACAATTCGTTGAAGGCCGTTAATGCAAATCTTTTGACCTAAACCATCAATAAAATAATCATCGCCGCACTTATTCATGTACAGATGTTCGGGCGAATCTTTTTCTTCGGACAAATAATTTAGCCATTCAATACTGAGGTTGTCGTATGACTTGTAGACTTCAGAAGCCTTATTCATATCTACTTCAAGATTTTGTGCTCTAAGGCATACAACCCAGGAGATCAACAAACAGATGATATATAATATTTTGTTTTTCATTGAAGCTGTATATGACTTCTTGATTCCTGGATTGATTTAATTCCTCTTTCAGTTTCTTTTCTGATCAAGACCAATTTGCCTTCCTGATCATAACT
Source organism: Saprospiraceae bacterium (assembly GCA_049289835.1). Lineage (GTDB taxonomy): Bacteria > Bacteroidota > Bacteroidia > Chitinophagales > Saprospiraceae > Opimibacter. The sequence goes on from JBATMM010000324.1 coordinate 5,516, forward strand.
GTAGAGTGTGGCGAAATTGTTTTCATCTAATTCTGCCACAAGCCTCAATTGATCCGGTTCATAGACATACGACTTTACGCCAGCTTCCAATGGTGACAGGCGCAAATCATCAAAATATACATCATCTTCGTTCGCCGGGTTAAATGATAATGAAATATTGTATCCTAAAGGCTCAAATTCACACCTGATCTGCTGCCAGCCTTCGATAATATTTCCGGTGGGAACCGCATTGAAACTGCTCGCTTCGTCAGAAATAATAACATACGCATGATCCGGATATGTATAAGCCGGAAGTAACACAGGTATGTGTATCCAACCTTCAAATACATATTTTTTATTTGGTTTCAGATTTAGTAAGTGCTGTCTTCTTTCATTGCCCGATGTAGGGAGATAGGAGAATTTGCCCGTATGCGCATGCGTATTTGATCTCGCTCCAACGTCCGCAAATAGATGAGGGTCATCGCTTGTATAAATTAATATAGCATCGCCCGTAAAGGGCGCATCTATTTCCGGACATGTCTCTGGCCAGCTAAAGTATACCAGGGACCCTGAAGAAAAAGGCATAATAATTTCTCCATCATAATCAGCTATTGAAATCTCTTCTAAACCCCTAATAAGACATACCTGAATATAGTCTGAGGTGTTGTTTGGCCCTGACAAATCGAGCAGCATAAAAACAGGAGGCTCGTCAGTATTGTCATACTCTTTTAAAATTGCCACACTTCCCGGATGATTGTCTATCCCACCCATAATCGGGTATTTTTCAAATCTTGACCCCGTACCGCGTGCGAACGTAAATCCACCCGTCGCATTACTAAAAGATGGGGGCGCATTCGATATCCAGCTATTCTCTTCAAAACTTTCAAATGCTACCTCGCTCTGATTTGCATTTTCAGCTACCAGGATTGGTAAATTGCTCAACACGTTATTTTGTTTATTATTGTTGGCAAACACACTTGCATACCCTGTCTTTATGACGGAATAGGTACCAATGGCATTTAATGTTTCCTGGCAGTTACTTTCAGTGGTTGTTAGATTAACATGTTGTGTGGCAATCCATTTATTGCCATATTCCGTGTTTGTGAAAAATGGATTATCGAAATCAAAAAAGGGCACATTATTTACAATCCCGCTTTCAACAATATTTATTTCATCCGTAGTGGATGGTAAAAATCCTTCGCGTTGATCTATATATTCGTATGTACAATATGGCTGCCAGCGATGACCAACAGGTATTGACCCTGTTATGCTTACAGGCGGAGTTAAATCTTCTGCCCTTGGCCTACCAACAGTTAAACAAACATAGTTCTTCAGCTCTGGTGTTTTATGATACCGCGTAGCCTGAGCGGAGAGTATTCCATCACCTGAAAAATATTCGAGTGGAACAGAAATCGTGCCGTCAGGAGATGGCACAGAGGCTGTTGGCGTAAGCAATTCCAGATCCCGGGTCGGATTACTTAATGCAGTGATCGAAAGTGAATTCAGATTTAAGAGATTTCTTGCCCCCGATCTCAATAATAGAAAGGTATAAGTTCCTTCAGGGATCTCCGTTTCTGCATTGCCTTTGATATGATCGCTTTCGATTCGATGTACAGTAAATGTTCCTTGTGTTTCATTGTTGTCAATGATCAGCAGTTCATCGCCGGGAATTAACATGTCATGCATGGGGGTAGGAATGTCCGTAATGGATTGCCAATTTGGGCTACACTCATCTAATCCCTGCATATCACCCGTAAAATGAATGCGATAATTCTGGTTAGCATCACTCATTCCATCATACACATAATGTGCGGGAAGCTGGAAAGAATAGATTAAATTATCAAAAGCATTATTGATACTTGTGAGAACCGGTTGTCCGGTTATTTTATCAAAGACAAGCTGGTTAGTTTTTAAATGTGATTGCCCATCGAACACATCTATCTCTTTGAGGATTCCTGTTTTATAAATTATTTTGTTGGCAACAACTGTGCGGGTTTCATTTTCCGCTTGTTGCACGGCACCAAAACCACCAGGTAATGGAATAGGAATTCCAAAAATGGAGACTACTGGTGAGAAAACAATATTGACGTCGAATTTTACACTTGTTGCCTCAGTCCGTGAGCGTCGCATATCAAGAAAAAATTCACGGTCTACTCCAAACTCAAGATCTTCAATAAGCATTTCAGTACTCATTTCGGGATTGGGAGCGTATTCCATCAGCGCGGGCAAGGTGTTTTTAAGTGTTCTGGTTTTCTGATATTTTCCTAATTGCTGAACCAAAATCGTATCTCCTTCAAAATATGAATAGGTAGTTCTGTTGACTATTTGATCCTGATCACGATTAAGTTTATCCTGGCCAAACTGTGTTACACTAAGAGGTTTACCATGCATATCATTAAGGGTTATTGCATATCCCTGGCTTCCACTATAACTGTCAGCTTTATTTATTCCAATATATGTGGTCCATTTCGGCTTGTTTGGATAATGGGACTCCAGATTGGTCTGACCAAATAATATTGGAAAATCCTTCGCGGTGTAAAATTCATGTTCAGTATACCCGCTTGTGCTAAAATTGGCAGGTAATTCAGAATCGGGATCGCGTTGCATTTGGCCCGCAAGACTCCTGACTGTAACTTTTCGGTATCCCACATTTGGCGCAGGGAGGTACGCATCATTTAATGGATATTCAAACATCAAAACTTCTGTTGTCTGGATTGGAATTTGATCCGGATAGGACTCTGCATATCGAAGTGCGCATTCTTCATAACCTACCATGGGTTCATTTTCAGCAACCCCACTACTTATTCGATTACCGTTTTCATCAATCATTGTATAATCATAAGTCTGACCATAAGTAGCGATGTCCTCCCAATTATCCGTTAGTTTAATTTTAGATACTCTACTATTACCGCCATATTTTCCTGTACCCGGATGTGTCAGTCTAATTCTTGACATATCAAGATCGATTCTTTCAGCAATATGATTACTTATGCATGATCCGTAAAAATCCCTGAAAAGATCAAGTATTTGTTTACTTGCCGCTTTGAAGAGGCCCATTACTTCTTTAAAACTCTGATTTTCATCTTCGAACTCTGCCGGAGAGATAAGATGCGGATACTCAATTCTCATTTTTTCCCAGGCACCAGCGCAAAATGGATGATAGGATGTATTATTGAGTCTGTATGGCGCCACTTCTATATATGGTTTTCCTCCAATCACATCATAATCCATTATTCTTGCGTAACCCGAGATAAAATCAAACTTTGATGGTTTCATTTCCATATTTGCTTTGAAAAATACCTGACTTTGGTTTTCTCCAATTATGTTGCCACTATCATCCAGATTCAACCCATGGATTCCTTTTAGATAAGGAATTAAATCACTTTTCACACTTACTGTAGCAAGAGGTTGAAAATAAATTCTGAAGGATGTCCCTGTAGGTGAAATTTCATTTTCTCCATCACTTCCTACACCAGTTATTTTGAACATTTGCATTGCTTCTTTATCCTGTACAAACATGTAATCATCTGATTCATATTCAATGTCGATTTTAGCACCTGATGGAACTGTGATGGTTTTCAGGTGCCATGCTTTCGCCCAATCATTTGCTTGAAGAGGATCTTGAGTTGTATAAGGATATTCTATTCCGGCACAATCATTGTCCGGTTCATTATATCTGCCCCATCTATCTTGATGCCTGGTATCATATCTAAAGTCGTTATTATCTGCATCCTTTTGATAATATTCAAATTTATATTTGTGATACACTCCTTCAGAACTGTTTTCATAACTAAAGGAAATATCGTTCAATGTTAATTTCCCAATATCTTCCCCGACTGCATTGGGTATGCCTTGACATAAACTATAATCCTGATGAAACTGAATTCTTTTTAAAGCACTAATGTCAGATGTTGAGGGATTTGATTTGGAGAATAATTTAATGTCTGTCAATTCTTTTGAAAACGCACCCAAATCTTTTACTCCAAATTGATGATCACCTCCTCGGCCATCCACCCGATTTTCTGTAATGAATATCGCACGATGTGTCCTGGTTTCAGCAACTTTTAAATAATACTGTTCTCTTTCTCCACATACAAAGCTTCCTTTATCATCTCTAGAGGTTAAAGGAACCCCTCTTAAATAATTTGCATTTTCAAATGGGGCCCTCCATTTATAATTTTCTTCGGTTTTCTCATACTCAAATCGTACCCAATAGCCTAAGTCCCCGTCAGAAGGCCCTGCGATATCGTCTATATCTTCATAATCCTGTCCCAGCACGGCAGTTAACAAATGACTATGTGCGTACGGTGGTAATTCTTTTTCCTGGAAGAATTGATTGTTTGTATTCAAATAATCGCTTTGATTATTAACTGTCACATCAGAAGCACATTGAACTGACGGTGGTGTGACTGAGAATACAAACTCTTTATGATCAAGATTTTTTACAGGTAATCCATAAATATATCGCAGACCATTCTGGTTGAGAACCTCAAAACCGGCAATATGGTGAAGTGAATCGTTTGTTCTGTCAAATTCAACCCGGTCGCCATTTTGGTAGATCCATGAAGTATATTCTGTCCTTGAAAGGCTACCACCAGATTTAAGTAATTCACCATTAGTAATATGTTGAATGGAAGTCCCGGTTGGTTTTCTTTCTGCGCGATTGCCTGTGGTAACTTCGTAAGTATGTCCTCGATCACTTTTTAGGACAGAACTTCCATCAATCAAAATTCCATTCAATCCTACTTTTACAGTATCATCTTTTGCAAAAAAATCATTAGCACTTTCTGAATCTCCTGAATGATCGCCTGGAACTTTAAAATAAACAGGCCGATAGTCTGTATCATCTCTTTCCATTGTAAAATTAAACAGGCCTAATCCCAGAGGATCAACTGGCCATATATCG
>JBATMM010000325.1:0-1939 GCA_049289835.1 Saprospiraceae bacterium
TGTATTTTGTTTTTAACACTCAATACACATCTGGCATCGGGCCAGCAGTGCGCGGGCGTCATTTCAGTCTCGCTTGATCCCGATGGAACTTATACTGTTTTTCCGGAAGACATCCTGGACCCGGGAGAATTTCCGGGCCTTGAAGCAACAGTCACGCCTTCTGTTTTTACTTGCGATGACATAGGTGCAAATATTGCTGTAGTCAATGTTTTTGATGCGGATTCGAACGTCATATTTACATGCACTGCATCTGTCGATGTTTCAGATCATACCGCTCCTGTGTCTCAATGCCAATCAAGTGTGCATGTGGAGCTTGATGGAAGCGGTCAGCATCTTTTTACATTCGGAGAAATCGACAATGGATCATCGGATGCATGCGGTAATATTCAATATCAAATCTTTCCGGGTACTGTCACGTGTGCAGATCCAAATCCCCTTGATGTAAATCTTATCATATTGGATGCTTCTGGCAATGCTGATACAAGCACCGTCGCTGTGACCTGGGAAGAATATCCTAATCCAACACCGAGTCTGGTATGCAACGATTTGATTTCCATTTCTCTTATTGCGGGACAAGTCGTAGATGTCACTTCAGATATAATCCTCGAAGGTGGCCCTTATGGTTGTCCTGATCATTATGAAGTAGAAATTTCCGATAGCGGAAATGTACGACCTCAACCTATAGTGAATTTTCTCGATGTCGGCAAACTGCTTGATGTAAAAATCACTGACCTCCTAACAGGAAATTCATGCTGGGGTCATTTGGCTGTCATTTCAGCAGTAGAATGCACTGAAACATTTACAATATGTGACACTGAATGCAGAAGCACTACTCTGGGAGCTTGCAATACGGGACATACCAGCGATGACTATGTTGAATGGCCTTGTGATATTACCCTTTCCGGCAGTTGTGAATATCCCGATTTTAATGTCTCTCCGGAATATTTAGTTGCGCAGGGATTGGTCCCGGTAGAGGATGCCACACCTGAGATCATCAATAGCGCATGTTATCTGACAGGAACAGCCTATTATGATGTGGTATTCAATGTGGGTGGTGAAAAAAGAATAGAACGAACCTGGAGTATCATCTACTGGATTACCGGAGAAATCTGGACATACACACAAAACATATACATTTCGCTGGATGCATTGGATATTTGTGATGTTCTGCCATGGAATACGCCATTTGGTGATTGTGCAAGTGGACATACAGACACAGACAATGTAGAGTGGCCTGCTGATATCACTGTACATTCTCTTTGCATTACTCCGGCTGATATCAGTATGAATGAAGATCAGAATGAAGAAGATGCAGAGCCACGGATCATTTCAGATTGCGGTCTTGTTCAAAAAGCCTATTCAGACGTTGTCACACAAGTCAATGATTCAACTCTTCTTATAACACGAACCTGGACGGTCCATGAATTTCTGACACAGGATGAATGGACCTACACGCAACACATAACAGCAATCGCAGATCTGGCTATTCGAAAGGTTTGTGTCATGAGAGAAAATGGAGATCCTATTCCAGGTGTTGAATTGATACCCGGTGTTGAAACTGATGCAGATGGTTGTCATACATTTGAAAATCCAAATGGCATTATTGTAACGCCTGTAAAAGACAGTCCACTGGCTGAAGGGGTCAATCTTCTGGATAAAATTTTATTATTAGAACATTTACTTGGCATTCACGAGCTTACATCTTATCAGAAATTAGCCGCGGACCTCAATGGAAGTTTTACACTTACTGCGATTGATGTGTTGGAGATGAATAAGATCCTTGATGGAACCCTCATCCCTTCTTTTGAGCACAACTGGAAATTTTTTGAACGAACCACACAAGCGCATTTCGCAGATATCTCTGATCCGTTCAAAGCCTATAAATTTATCGGTATCAAAATGGGTGATATAGATAATAGTTTTCCTTTGGGTCTTACTA
>JBATMM010000326.1:0-4844 GCA_049289835.1 Saprospiraceae bacterium
GCGATATAGAGCGCTTACCACCACGAACGAAGAAAGCACTTCTGGAAGGAATAGAGAATACAAAAAACAACGACCGGATGACCCTGACCCTGGCATTGAACTATTCAGCCCGATGGGAAATAACCCAGGCTATGCAAAAAGTGGCCATCAAGGCTGCAGAAGGCAAGATAAAACCTGAGGATATTGATGAATCAAAGGTCAGCTCATTTCTCACCACAGCCCACATACCGGATCCGGAGTTATTGATCCGGACGAGCGGAGAACGCCGTATAAGTAATTTCCTTCTCTGGCAGATCGCCTATACAGAACTGTATTTTTCAGATGTGTATTGGCCTGACTTTGAAAGAGAAGACTTCTATAATGCGATATTAGACTATCAACAACGGGAACGCCGCTTTGGCATGATCAGTGAACAACTGACCCACCAGTAACTTTCCAAACAACACAAGACCCCCGCTAATCGTTTTTGACCCAGATTAATTGATCACCCGCATGAAGATTTTGAAATACTCTACCTATATACTTTTTTTCCTTTCATTATTTCTATTGCCTACGACAGCCGTTTTTGCACAGAAAACCAACGTGGAATATGGAACTGTAGAGGAGCTTGAAATCGGCGGTATTGAGGTCACCGGCATTTTCTTTTCTGATCCTACAGCCATAAAATCAGTGGCAGGTCTTAAAGTCGGCCAGACGATCAAGATCCCCGGAACAGATATCACAAAAGCGATGCGCAACCTTTGGAAGCTTCGCCTTTTTGATGATGTCCAGATCACGCAGGACAAACGTATCGGAAATATTGTCTTCCTTTCCATTCATCTCATGGAACGGGCACGTCTTGCCAATTGGTCGTACAGAGGCGTCAAAAAAGGCACACATGACGATCTCAATGATATCATCAAACCCTTCCTGATCAAAGGACAGGTGGCCGGTGCCGCTATGCAAAACAATGCAAAAAATGCCATTCAAAAATATTTTATAGAAAAAGGATTTCTTGATGTCGTTGTCAGGGTTAGTGAAGAACCTATTTCAGATCGTACGAATGCCGTCAACCTGATCTTTGATATTGATACCAAAGACAAGATCAAAATCGCGCATATCATTTTTGTCGGTAACAAAGAAGTGAAGGACAAGAAGCTTCGGAAACTAATGAAGAAAACCAAAGCCAAAGCCGCCTTGCTGAAAAAATCAAAATATGTGGAATCTGATTTTGAAACTGACAAGCAGGCTATCATTGATTACTATCATACTTTGGGTCACAGGGATGCATCCATAGTCACAGATTCTCTCGTGCGAAATAAGGATGGGGAATTAAACCTGACGATGACAATAGATGAAGGTGATAAATACTATTTCGGCAATATCACATGGAAAGGCAATACCATACATGATGACGATGCATTGAGCAAAATACTTGGCATTCGCAAGGGTGAAGTATACAATGAAAAATTACTTGACTCACGTCTTCGCTTTAGCATCGATGGAAGAGATGTCAGCAGTATATACCTGGATGATGGGTATTTATTTTTTACTGTAGAGCCTACTGAAATATCCGTGCGGAATGATACGATAGACCTTGAGATGAGAATATTCGAAGGCCCTCAGGCTACGATAGATGAAGTCATCATCAAAGGAAATACGCGAACACATGAGCATGTCATCCGGCGAGAGTTAAGAACACAACCGGGTCAGAAATTCAGCAGATCTGATATTATCCGTTCTCAACGCCAGATCATCGCACTAGGTTATTTCAATCCTGAGAAACTCGGCATTGAAACTCCGGTGGATCAGACAAATGGTACAGTAGATATTATCTATGAAGTAGAGGAACGGCCATCAGATCAGCTTGAATTAAGCGCAGGCTGGGGTGGATTCGGTAAATCAAAAGTCATCGGTACGTTGGGAGTGACGTTTAATAATTTTTCGCTTCGTAATATTTTCAATAAAGATGCATGGAGCCCATTGCCGCAAGGTGATGGCCAACGTCTCTCCATCAGGGCACAAACGAATGGAGATTTCTTTCAATCCTACAATTTTTCATTCACTGAACCATGGTTAGGTGGCAAGCGTCCAAATTCATTTACCCTTGGAGGAGTACTCACTAAATTCAACCAGGAAATTTTTGGCCAGGGAAGATTAGCTATTGGTAAGGTTTTTATAGGACTAGGTTCAAGATTAAAGTGGCCCGATGATAATTTTGTGTCAAATACAACATTGAATCTGGAATACCTCAATCTGTTACATTATTCAGCAGGTGCATTTTACAGTGATAAATTTATGGATACAATTACAACTGGTTTTTTCAATAATTTTTCCATCTCACAGACCATAGCAAGGTCTACTATTAATGAACCGACATTTCCAAGATCTGGTTCATCAATAAGTCTCACCGTAAAAGCAACTCCACCATATTCCTTTTTAGGACGTAATATAGATTTGAGTAGTAAAAGATCTACATACAAGTTTGTAGAATATTACAAAGTGCGTCTTGATGCCGAATGGTATACACCCATTGTCGGTAAGTTGACCCTGAAGACTGCTGCAAAAATGGGTTACCTCGGACACTATAATAAGGAAATCGGTGCGCCACCTTTTGAGCGATTTGAAGTGGGTGGTGATGGTTTAAGTAATCAGCAATTCGGTATCACCGGAAAAGATATTTTATCCATGCGTGGATATGAAGTAGTTGATATTCCGGGCAATGCAACGGGAGGTGCTACAGTGTTCAATAAATTTACTGCAGAGATCCGTTATCCAATTTCACTCAATCCGAGCTCAACAGTATTCGGTCTTCTGTTTCTTGAAGGCGGAAATGCATGGAAGAATTTTGATGATTACAATCCTTTCGACCTGAAACGAAGTGCAGGCGTCGGTGTGCGTGCATATCTCCCAATGTTTGGTTTGCTTGGTTTTGATTTTGGATATGGTTGGGACAATCAGGAGAAGATCGATGCAGGTGCGAAGTGGACACAGTTTGGCAATTTTAATATTATCCTTGGATTTGAACCAGATTAATGACCAGGATCTTTTTTCTTTATTTTTTATCAGCGATACTCCTATGCTCAGCAGAGTCTTGTGCATCGCTTTCAAAAAGTCAATCCTCTTCCAATACTCCTGCACCACCTGATTATTCACTCATAAAAAATTGGGCTGCACTACCCACTTTAGTTGATAGCGCTGATGTAGTACCTATCGCGAGTTGGCATGATGAGCAATCTACAGCACAGGCCGATGTCTTTTTTATTCATCCGACTACATATACAGGTAAAGTAAAAAAGCATCAATGGAATGCTGATGTGGCCGATAAAAAATTAAATCTGGCCACCGATAAATCCACCATCAGATACCAGGCGAGCATATTCAATGGTGCCGGCAAAATCTATGCGCCCAGATACAGACAGGCCAATTTGAAAGTGTTTTATGCACTGGACAAAACTCCGGAATTGCAAAGTGCTTTGGATCTTGCCTATGCAGATGTAAAAACTGCATTTCAATATTACCTCAATCATTATAATCAGGGCCGGCCTTTTATCATTGCTTCTCATAGCCAGGGTTCATTACATGCCAGCAGATTGATCAATGAACTGATCGACGGAACGCCATTGCAGGATAAATTGATTGTAGCCTATATGCCGGGGTGGCCGTTGAAAAATGATGAGTTCATCTCTTTAAAACCCTGTAAGTATCCTGATGACACAGGGTGTTTTTGTACATGGCGGACATTCAGAGAAGGATATATTCCTCCGAAAATACATTACCCTGATCAGAACATTGTAGTGACAAATCCTGTGACATGGAGTTGTGATCAACCCGGATGTTCTCAGGATGTTCAGATAGGAGGAGTGCTGCGCAATGTCCATGTGTTGATGCCGAATCTTGTACACACAGAAATACATGAAGATCTACTGTGGGTCAACAAGCCTGTCTTCCCCGGAAGTTTTTTGTTCACGAGGAAAAATTATCATATTGCCGATTTTAATCTTTTCTATGCGGATGTCAGGAAGAATGCACAGGATCGTGTCCGTGTTTACTTAAGCAGGCATTGAGATGATGGATATCTACAATCAGAGGTCACGTTGGAAAATCTACCTTGCGCTTGCAGGAGTTTGTATTCTTTTCATTTCACTTTATTATACTAATTATCTTGCTCAGCGTCTTCGCGAAGGAGAACGGAATAAAGCATCACTTCTTTTTTATGCATACGATGCTATCAATCAGGCCAATGATCCGCAGGCGCAGGATCTCGAAGTCGATCTCTCCTTACCGCTCAGCATCATTGAATCTAATAAAGATATTCCAATCATGTGGGTGGATCAGAATAACACTGTGCTTTATGGCCGTAACTTCGGACCCGGTCTTGATTCGAATGAAGTTTTTTTGGCACAACGACTTATTTACCTGAAGAAAAAGGGACCGAAGCCAGTGGAGATATCAGGTGAAAAACAATTTCTCTATTATCAGAATTCCCGTGTACTGGAGTTACTCACTTATTTTCCGTATTTGCAATTACTATTATTGGGAGCATTTATTTTTGTTGGGTACATCAGTATAAATAATGCGCGTCGTGCTGAACAAAACCGGGTGTGGGTAGGTATGGCGAAGGAAACTGCGCATCAATTGGGTACACCGATCAGTGCGATCATCGGATGGATCGAACATTTGAGAGAATCACATTATCGCCGACCGGACGAACTCGAGGTCCTGGATGAAATGCAGAATGATGTAGATAGACTTGATCTTATAGCAGATCGGTTTAGTAAGATAGGATCAGCACCTGCTTTGGATCCTGTCAATATCTACGCGCAGATGAGGGAGATCACAAATTACATCCGTCGTCGAGCCTC
>JBATMM010000327.1:0-15218 GCA_049289835.1 Saprospiraceae bacterium
TTCAAAAGTCGAAAATCCAAATTCCAAAATCCTTGAGTAAATTCATCCTTTTCTTAAAGGAAATTTTCATCTTATGCCAGAAGGTCTTGACAGATTCAACGTTTATCTCACTAAGCTTGAACAAATAATTGATTCTCTCCCGGACTCTCCGGAGAGAGCTCTCGCTTTTTATAAAACACCCGCCCGTCAATATCTTTTCTACCTCGAAGCCCTGACGCATATCTATAAAATGATGCATAATAAAAAGCGATTTGAAAGAATGCGTATTTCATTCAAATCACTGGAGGATCAGCTTGGTAAAATCGATTACTATGATGGATTCATCAAAGAATTTTCTATTCAGGAAAATTTTCCTCCGATTTTGTTAGACAATTTAAAACAGCATTTCAATAGAGAACTGACCAATCTTGATGCCATGCTAAAGAAAGATGAATGGATCAATCCTGAAAAGTCTACCCTTACAAGTATTGAAAGTGAACTTGCGGATGCGGATTGGACATCAGGTATAGAAGAACGCAAAGCAATTGGGCAAACTATAATCGATATAATCGAAATCATCAAATCTGATTATCACACGGACAAACTCAATTTCAATGATATTGAAAATGGTGTCCACAAATTCCGGAGAGAAGTGCGTTGGATCAGCATCTTTGCCCAGGCATTGGATGGATTGATACAACTTAAGCAGATAGATGTTCCTGATCTCTCGGCCTATCTGACTAAGGAAGTGCTTGAAAGTCCGTTCAACGTGCTGCCGATGCCGAAAAAGGGAATTCAACCTATCTATATTGAAGCACCTGTATTTTATGCCTTGAGTTGGATCATCGCAGAGAGTGGAAGACTCAAAGATTCAGGATTGCGAATCATCATTCTTGAAAATGCCATCCGTGAGACACATTATGTCAATGAGAAAGAAGTAAAAGCGTTGACCCGGATTCTGGCCTTGAAAAGCAATAAATCACTTAAGGAAATAAAATCGACGATGAAAATTATTACAGATAAATTTATTGATCATGATCAGGTGTTGGATCGGATTATAGATGATATCAGGCAGTCGATAGGGTAAATTCATTTTCCTTCTGTAACATAGATCACTGTAATGGACTTTTTTAACGTCTATCTTTGTTGATAGGGTTAAACGATATAAAATGATTACTGAAAATATCACCATCGCGAATTTAAGTTGTAATGGTTGTGTCAAGACAATTACCAAAAAACTGAATGCAATAGAAGGCGTTGAAAAAGTTGAGGTCGATCTGGAAACAAACATTGTATCCGTAAACCATAATGAATCTCTGGATAGAGAAACCTTAACCCAAACGCTTTTATCTATCGGTTATCCTGAAATAACGGATAAGAACGGCGTATTCACGCAACTCAAAAGTGTTACGAGTTGCCTCACCGGTAGATTTTCAGGTTAATCAATATGATGGACGAACGACCCCCCGACCCCCTGAAAAAGGGGGAGTTGTTTTCAGGATTTCCATGTGTAAGTATTCTGCTCCACGGCTCTTTGCTCTCCGCTTTTACATCGTTTTCATATATTCCACTGCCGCTTCTTCAGGCGTAAAGCAAAGCTTACACACTCTTTTCTGCGCTCCGAAATGCAGCAATTCAACATCAGTGGAGATGAAGCCCGGTTTGATGGGCTCTTCTTTTAATAAATCAGTACTTAAATATTTTTTATTGCTATCCGGAAATACAGTGACCACTATTTTATCTTTTCCCAATTGATTTTGAGCCATAAGCGCACCGATAAAATTCGCTCCTGAAGAAATCCCCACAGCTAAACCCAACTCTGCAGCTAATTTCTGCGACATGATGATCGCATCACCATCATCGACAGAAATCACTTCATCAAGATTCTGAAGATGCACGATCGATGGTATAAATTCATCGGATATTCCCTGTATCCTGTGTTTGCCAGTTTTGTGGCCGGTTGATAAAGTGGGTGAATTTGAAGGCTCTAAAGGATGGACTTTGATAGCGGGGTTTCTTTCTTTTAAATATTTACCAACACCCATTACTGTTCCTCCTGAACCTACCCCTGCAACAAAGGCATCCGGAGCAATATCATTGACTTTCATCTGCCACCATATTTCAGGGCCGGTGGTCAGATAGTGTGCATCTGTATTGTCCTCATTTGAAAACTGGCTTGATACAAAACCATTGGTGAGGGCGGCTGCATGCTTTGCCATATCGATACTGCCGAGAAAACCACCTTCTTCTTTACTGACTAACGTGATCCTGGCCCCAAGACTCTTGATGAGATTGATACGTTCCATGCTCATCCAATCGGGCATGAAAATATTAACCTTATGACCTAAGGCTCTGCCGATGGCCGCTACTGAAATTCCGGTATTACCACTAGTCGCCTCATATATCTCCATGCCGGGCTGAAGAGCACCTTTTTCATAACCACTATTGAGAATATGAAATGCCATCCTGTCCTTTATGCTTCCCGTCATATTCAGACTTTCGGCTTTTGTATAAATCGTTCTTTCCTCACCTTTGTATCTAAGATGGATTTCCAAAAGCGGAGTATTTCCAATCAGACTTTTTAAATCCTGTGCCCTGCTAAACTTCATAAAATAATTTTTCTGACCGAAACATTTAAACATTCCGGATTAAAATCTAAATTATGAAGACACCTTGCTGGCAAAGTATAATGCAGGTCAGTGGATGTCCTGATTATAATCAGTATGCAATTGCATTTGCCCCCTTCGAATTTCCTTCAGGAAATTCTCTCCCCTGTGTGCTGCTCAACCCCGGGGTAATAAATGTGTGCATTACTTTGTACCCCGGGGTTTTTGAAGCGAAATATTTTGAAAAAATATGAGCGTAGAAACACAGGGGAGAGAAATTATTAGATCGCAGATCAAAATTTCGAAGGGACAAAGAAGGAGGACGCGGACGGTTGCTGAGCTGTAGCCCATGGTTGTGAAAAGCAAGTCGAAGCATTAGTTAAGAATAATTAAGTTTCATTAAGATTTGATTTTCATTGCTCGTTTCATTTTACCGCAAATTCCGTTGATTTGCGCAAATTATTTTTTTAAATTTTGCCTATTGCCTATTGCCTATTGCCTATTGCTTTATCCCGCTTCCTTTACACTTCAGCACCCTTTTTCCCCCTCTCCTCGTGAATGAGTTGTTAAGAGACTCATTGCAGTCTACATTTGGTTCATTCATTCACATCTAAAACAAATACGCCATGAAACGCATGCAATTAATTCCGACACTGCTCATCTGTTTGTCAATTATTATCTCAACGGCCTCTTGCTCAAATGGCGATAATGTCAACATCACTCCGACTGTAGTACAAAACAATGTGCAGACCGGCGGTTGGAGAATTACATCGTATATCGATTCCGGTAAAGATGAAACCAATCATTACAACGGGTATACATTCACTTTTCAAACAAACGGAACATTAACTGCAACAAATAGCAGCGTCACGAATACAGGGACATGGAGTATCGGTGACAATAACAGCTCAGATGACAGCGTTGATAGTCTACATTTCAACATTGTATTCAATCTCAGCAATGATTTTGAAAAACTAAGTGAAGATTGGAATTTCATTTCACAATCCTCAAACAAGATTGAATTGATTCATGTCAGCGGAGGCAATGGAGGAACAGATTATCTGACGTTTGAAAAGTCATAGGTAATAAAGGGACCATGGACCATTGACCAAAGAAGAAGGATTGATTTCTACTTGAATCCTGTTTGGCTTATGTGTCTATGCAGAAATATTTATTTCTAAGTGACCACTTAAATTTACTAAGTTACTAAGTGGTAAAAATGTCAACGGACGACGAAATTTTATCGTGCTCGATATTCCCTGTCTGATTTATTCAGATAATCCAGAGAGGGGTAAATTAAGTACAGCTACAGGAGCGCTTCTCGCAAGAGGGCGCTCTTGCCTATTTAGGGCATTTGCTACGTTTTGCCCCTTCGAATTTCCTTCAGGAAATTCTCTCCCCTGTGTGCTGCACAACCCCGGGGTACCAAACACCTACATTATTTTGTACCCCGGGGTTTTCGGAGCGAATCATTTTGAAAAAATATGAGCGGAGAAACACAGGGGAGACACTTCGACACGTTCAACTGACGCTGTTGACTTTGCTCAGTGCAAGGAAATTTTGTAGAAATTTTGATGGGGTCGAACGGGTACTAAAATCCATATATTGGATGTCAGCAGATAACTTTCATTATTTTAAAGCATGAATTGCCACGATATTGGATCACCATTTGCAGTCCTAAGAAATATTATCTGATAAATCGAATTAATATCTGTGAAGCCTAACGATACAACCCAACGAAATCAAGGCATTCCATTAGACCTGGACCTGATCAAAAGTATACGGGTCAACCGAAGCGCTGTCGAGCGCAGGGCCGCCGCAATGGGTGCAAGAAGAAGCGTTAAAAAAGACTGGCAGGCTGCATGGTTGCTCAAAGCGATCACATGTATGGACCTGACGACCCTTGCAGGTGACGATACTCCAGGCAATGTCATCCGTCTTTGCGCAAAGGCAAGACAACCTGTGCGCGAAGATATTTTGTTGGCCATGGATATGAATGAGAGCCATATCCATGTGGCAGCTGTATGTGTTTATCACAATTTAATTCAAACTGCCATTGAAGCATTAGCCGGATCCGGTATTCCGGTTGCAGCCGTATCAACAGGTTTCCCTGCCGGGCAAATCACGATGGAACAAAAGCTAAGCGAAATAGAAAAATCAGTTGCCGCAGGTGCACAGGAAATCGATATTGTAATTAGTCGCGCCAATGTCCTGCGTGGTGACTGGAATGCACTTTATAAAGAAGTACAGTTATTCAGACAATCCTGCGGTGATGCACACATGAAATCAATTCTTGAGACTGGCGAGCTGGGCACATTAAATAATGTCGCCAAAGCAAGCCATGTATGCATGATGGCAGGTTCCGATTTTATAAAAACTAGCACCGGTAAAGCAGCAGTCAATGCAACATTACCTGTAAGTCTTGTGATGGTTCGTGCGATCAGAGATTATTATGAACGAACAGGAATAAAAGTTGGATTCAAACCTGCAGGTGGAATTCAGAAAGCAAAGCAGGCACTTGAATGGCTCATCCTGATGAAAGAAGAATTAGGCGATGATTGGTTGTCACCTGAGCTGTTTCGATTTGGTGCCAGCACATTACTGAGTGATATTGAAAGACAATTAGAGCATTTTGTGACCGGAAGATATTCTGCTTCATATCGTCATCCGATGGCATAATAAATAATAGAAAAATGAAAGTGAAGACCATATTTAATAACATGGATTATGGATACGCTCCTGAAAGTTCTTCAGCGGCCGATGAATGGTTAGATGCACACAAACGCAAGTTTACTTTATACATCGATGGTAAGTGGCAAGCTCCTCTATCAAAGAAATATTTTGAAAGTGTCAATCCTGCAACTACAAAAAATCTCGCACTTATCGCCCAGGCCAATGATAAGGATGTAGATAAAGCAGTGAAAGCAGCCAGGAAAGCATTGCCGAAATGGATCAAACTCGGTGCACATGCAAGAGCACGATATCTATATGCGATCGCACGGCAGATTCAAAAACATTCGCGATTATTTTCAGTATTGGAGTCGATGGACAATGGAAAACCAATCCGTGAAAGTCGTGATATTGATATTCCTCTTGCAGCCCGTCACTTCTATCATCATGCCGGATGGGCACAATTACGTGATACAGAATTACAAGACTTTAAAGAAGTAGGCGTCATCGCTCAGATCATCCCGTGGAATTTTCCATTGTTGATGCTTGCCTGGAAAATAGCTCCTGCACTTGCGATGGGCAATACAGTTGTGTTGAAACCTGCGGAGTTTACGTCTATCACTGCACTGTTATTTGCAGAGATTTGCGAACAAATC
This sequence comes from Saprospiraceae bacterium, assembly GCA_049289835.1. GTDB lineage: Bacteria > Bacteroidota > Bacteroidia > Chitinophagales > Saprospiraceae > Opimibacter. Next base: position 5,912 of record JBATMM010000327.1, read on the forward strand.
GGTTTGCCTGATGGGGTAGTGAATATTATCACTGGTGATGGTAAGAGTGGTGCAGCGATGGTAGATCATCAGGATGTGGATAAGATTGCATTTACAGGATCGACTGATGTAGGTCGTATCATCAGGAGAGCTACAGCAGGAACAGGAAAAAAAATATCACTTGAACTCGGCGGCAAATCTCCGTTTATCGTATTTGATGATGCCGATCTTGATAGTGTAGTCGAAGGTGTTGTGGATGCGATTTGGTTTAACCAGGGACAAGTATGTTGTGCAGGTTCAAGACTTCTTGTGCAAGAGTCAATAGCAGAAAAACTGTACGCGAAGATCAAAGCCCGGATGGAAAAACTTCGCGTTGGTAATTCTCTCGATAAAAGTGTTGACATCGGCGCGATCATAGCCCCTGTTCAATTGCGCACGATTGAACAGCTGGTGGCGAAGGGAATTGAAGAAGGTGGCAACATGTGGCAACCATCATGGAGTTGTCCGACGGATGGATATTTTTATCCACCTACATTATTTACAGATGTATCTCCTTCATCGACGATAGCGCAATTGGAAATATTCGGACCTGTGCTTGTGGCGATGACATTCCGTACACATCCTGAAGCGATCAAGCTGGCGAATAACACACGATATGGATTGGCCGCAAGTATCTGGACTGAGAATATCAATCTGGCATTGGATATGGCTCCGAAAATAAAAGCAGGTACGGTGTGGATCAATTGTACAAATCTTTTTGATGCAGCATCAGGTTTCGGTGGTTATCGCGAATCCGGTTTTGGAAGAGAGGGTGGGAGAGAAGGCTTGTATGAATATCTGAAATTGAAGTCTGATGAATTGCAGACTGCTCCAAAGAAATTAATTCAGAAAAAAAATGCAAAGGAATTACCTTCCTCATTAGTTCCTGAAATAGATCGTACGATTAAATTATTTATTGGTGGTAAAGAAGCAAGGCCTGATGGAGGGTATAGTAGTTCAATCAAAAATGCATCAGGAAAAGTAATTGCCACTGTAAGTCAGGGCAACCGGAAGGATATACGCAATGCGGTTGAAGCTGCTCATGCTGCGGAGTCATGGACGGCGATGACCGGACATGCGAGGGCGCAGATCTTATATTATCTCGCAGAAAATCTGGCGATACGTAAGGATGAATTTGCAGGAAGATTGATTCAACTACTTGGTGTTTCAAAATCAGATGCTGATCGTGAGGTGAGTTTGTCGATTGATCGGATTTATACCTATGCAGCTAAGGCTGATAAATATGATGGACAGGTACATCACACGCTATCACGACATGTGACAATGGCAATGCCTGAAGCATTAGGTGTGATGGGTATTGTGTGTCCGGATACGGCTCCTTTGCTGGGATTTATTTCATCCGTGATCCCTGCACTGGCGATGGGCAATCGGGTGATCGTGATTCCATCGGAGACAGCGCCATTATCTGCTACGGATATGTTCCAGGTATTTGAGGCATCAGATTTTCCGGGCGGTGTGATCAATATCATCACCGGAAAACAGGATGAACTCGCCGGTGTGCTGGCCAATCATGATGATGTAGATGGATTGTGGTATTTCGGTACCAAAGAAGGAAGTAAAATGGTGGAACATGCAGCTGCAGAAAATATGAAACGCACTTGGGTCAATTTTGGAAAGCAACGTGATTGGTATGAAGGACATAAGGGTGAAGTGGAACAATTTTTAAGGAATGCAACGCAGATTAAGAATATCTGGATTCCGTATGGGGAGTGATGATTAGAATATCCTCTCCAGCACCGTTTCAATCAGCCTATCCACATCCTTATGATAATCTTTACTGAATTCCTTTGTGATTCGATTTGCGATGATCGTGCAGCAGGTGCAGCAGTTGTGTCCAAGCAGATTTCCTAGTCCATACAATGCCGATGTCTCCATTTCAAAATTTGTCACGCGATAATTTTTGTGCGAAAAAGATTGGAGCCTTGAATTGATGTCCGGATACAATGGTTCTAATCGCAGTCTCCTTCCCTGAGGTGCATAAAAGCCGGGTGAAGTTGCCGTGATACCCGGGATCATTCCCGCAGAGAGTTTGTTAAAAAGCGGTGTACTCACTTTACACACATATGGATAGGCAAGTGGTGCATTCCAATTGAGATGCTCTCTTATTTTTTTCTGTAATTCATTTTCAAGAGCATCATAATGGTATTTGTAATAGTGGAGCACACCATCAAGTCCAAGACCGAATTGAGAGATCACCTGCGAACCCACTTCGATATCCTCCTGAAGTGTTCCGGAGGTACCAATGCGGACGATGTTCAATTTTCTCTTTTCAGTTTTTTGTTGTCTTGTCGTAGGATCGATATTGATAGCCGCATCGAGTTCATTGATCGCGATGTCTATATTGTCGGTGCCAATACCGGTTGATAATACAGTGATCCTGTTTTGACCGATGTATCCTGTATGAGTGACGAACTCACGATTTTGAATTTGTGATTCCGTTTTATCAAAATGTTTGCTGATTTGGGTCACACGGCCCTGATCACCGACGATGATAACATGGTCAGCTATATGCTCGTCACGCAGATGTAAATGGTACACACTTCCATCGGGATTGAGGATCAAATCTGTGTCCGAAAACTGTCCGCTCATCCTATACTTATGATATGTGTCAAATCTACTTTAAATTGTTGGCTAATAAAACGCCTATGAGCCTGCACATTCAAGCTACCCCCGGTCAGATTGCTGAAACTGTTTTGATAGCAGGCGATCCCCTTCGCGCCAAATATGTGGCCGAAAAAATCCTTACCGATGTCATTTGTTATAATGAGGTACGTGGCATGCTTGGCTTCACAGGGATGTATAACGGAAAGCGAGTGTCGGTGCAGGGAACAGGGATGGGTATTCCTTCAACAGCTATATATGTGCATGAATTGATATTTGGATATGGGGTCAAAAAAATAATCCGGATTGGAACCTGTGGTGGATTGCAGTCTGACCTTGACCTTGGCATACTCATACTGGCAGAAGCTGCATATACAGATTCGAATACGCAGATGTTATATTATGATAACATGGATTTTGCGCCTACTGCAGATTCGGAGTTATTGAAACAGGCAAGAGAAGTAGCCGAAAAAAATTCAATTGCCTTCAGACAGGGGAAAGTATTCAGTACAGATATATTTTATGATGAGACTCCTCATCGCTGGGACCCATGGATCAAACGTGGGGTATTGGCTATTGAAATGGAAACAAGTATTCTCTATTCCCTTGCGGCTAAAAATAAAATCAAAGCACTATCCATTCTTACCGTTAGCGATAATATCATCACGAATGAGTCTACATCTACGAAAGATCGCGAGCATATCAGTCTGCAGATGATGCGATTGGCGTTGGAAATTGCATGACAGTTTGTGCAAGGCACAGCCTTGCAGACGCCAGGACGTAGGTTAACCTACGCCCAACATTTGGCGCACGTTAGGCGTAGGTTAACCTACGTCTGAGTGTCAGCAAGGCTGCGCCTTGCTCATTAGCTTTGATTCATTTTATCACCGAAAATAGTAGTTTTGAAGAAGGACATTTGATTTGACCAATTGCTTTCAAAAATAAAGTATGAAACGATTCCTTCTCTTCGCAGCTGTATATATTTTCTTTTCGATCGGGTCGACCAGATCTTTTGGACAAACAACACCAGCCAGTGAAGCAGCTAATAAAAAATGGTGGAAAGAAGCCGTTGTCTATCAGATCTATCCACGTTCATTCAAGGACAGCGATGGTGATGGGATAGGCGATTTGAAAGGAATCATCTCCAAACTTGATTATCTGAAAAGCTTAGGGATCACGGCCGTCTGGCTCAATCCTATTTATAGCTCCCCCAATGATGACAATGGTTACGATATCAGTGACTATCGCAACATCATGAAAGAGTTTGGCACGATGGAAGACTTTGATCTGTTGTTGAAAGGACTACAAAAACGCAAAATCAGATTCGTCATGGACCTCGTCGTCAATCATAGCAGTGACGAACATGAATGGTTCAAACAAAGTCGCAGTGCACGTACCAGTCCGTACAGAAATTATTATCATTGGTGGAATGCAGAAAAAGGTAAGCCACCATATCGATACAGTTTATTCGATGTCAATCATGATGCCTGGCGATATGATTCGCTGACCAATGCATATTACCTGCATTATTTTTCAAGAAAGCAACCTGATTTGAATTGGGAGAATCCTAAACTTCGACAGGAGATCTATGATATCATGACCTATTGGGCAGACAAAGGCGTAGATGGATTTAGACTGGATGCATTTCAGTTTGCTGCGAAAGACACGACATACCCCAAATTTCCGGATGGGTTTGAAAAAGATTTTGTTCAATACTATGCCATGGGGACTCATCTGCATGATTATCTGAAAGAGATGTATGCACATGTCTTCAGTAAATATGATGTGATGAGTGTAGCAGAAGGTGCAGGTAGAAATCTGAAAGAAGCACACGAACTTGTGGATGCAGACCGGAAAGAACTCAACATGGCCTATGCTTTTGATGGTGTGGATATCGCAAAACCGGAAGGGTATAGCCTGATCCATTTTAAAGAAGTTTTTAGCCGATGGGATAGTGCGTTTGCACAGAATGGATGGTTATCCATTTTCCTGGCTAATCATGATCAGGCACGTATGGTCACAAGATTTGGCAATGACAGTCCACAATTCAGAGAAGTATCTTCAAAAATGCTGACCACATTTATCATGACGATGAGAGGCACACCTTATTATTACAATGGCGATGAATTGGGCATGACCAATATTCGTTTGGATAAAATTGAAGACTACAGGGATGTCCCCACACTGAATGAATATCAGTACCAGAAAAATAAGGGAACTGATATGGCTAAGTTTATGGAATTTATAAAATTCAGTTGCCGCGACAATGGTCGCACACCCTTTCAATGGAATAGTGATCCGTTTGCAGGTTTTTCAACGAAAGAGCCATGGATAAAAGTCAATCCTGACTATCCGGCCATAAATGCTGCGGCAGAAGAGAAAGATCCAAATTCGACATTAAATTATTTCAGAAAGGTTGTTGCCCTCAGAAAGAAAAATCCCGCTTTAGTCTATGGGAAATATACTCTTCTTGATAAGGAAAATTCATCTGTGTATGCCTATACAAGAGAATGGGAAGGAAAGAAGTTTCTCATACTACTCAATTTTACAAAGTCTCCGGCCAGTGCACATGTTGGAATAAATAGTGCAAAATCAAAATTGGTACTATCTAATTATCAGGAGAAAACTGTAAACAAGAAAATAGATTCTCAGATGACATTGAGACCTTATGAAGCATTGATCTATAGATTGTAAAAAAGGCTTCATACATTGGCATAAAGATTCTATTATGTTTTCATCGAATCCCTAAATCATTTTTATGAAATTTCTTCTCCTTTTATTGCTACCCTTTTCTTTGGCTGCTCAAAATAGTAATCTGAATAATCAGGGTTCAGCTAATGCCAGGGCCTTTGTTCATTCCCTTGATGATGTGCAGAGACAGAAAGCAGTATACCCATTTGAAGAAATGAACCGGTATGAGTGGCATTATCTTCCCGCCACGATGGTGTACCGTTATGGTATCGGCATCAAAGATCTGGATACCATTCAAAAAGCAAACGTCTACATGTTGTTGAAATCCTTTTTAAGTAAAGAAGGCTATACCAAAACGAGGAACATCATGGACTATGAATATTTGTTAAAAGAAATGCAACCTGAAAATGTAAATCGAATACCTGAAAATTATTTCATTGCTGTATATGGCCAACCAGGCGACAGTATCTGGGGCTGGAAATTCAGTGGGCACCATGTGGCGTTGAATTTTACAATCCTCGATGATCAATTGGCATTTGCACCATTCTTTTTTGGAGTGTATCCTGCAGAAGTAAAAGATGGTCCCAAAAAGGGAACACGATTATTGAAAGATGAAGAAGATCTTGGATTTGAATTGGTGAATTCATTTTCACATCAGAAAAGAGAAAAAGCCATTTTTCAATTACATGCATTTTCCGATATCGTTTCTACGAATGCTGAACAGGTAGGACCAATGAAACCTGTGGGGATATTCGCCGGTGAGATGACATTGGAAGAGAAGACAATACTCAACAAGTTGATAGTGGCCTATCTTCGTTCCATGCCGGAGGCTATTGGAAAAACAAGGATGGAGAAAATAGTAATGGAAGACATGGATTCAATCTGTTTTGGATGGGCAGGAGGTACTGAACCAGGCATACCACATTATTATCGAGTACAGGGAAATTCCTTTATGATTGAGTTTGACAATACGCAAAATAATGCCAATCATATTCATACCGTATGGCGTGATTTCAATGGTGATTTTGGTGCAGATCTACTGCGGGAGCATTATCAGCATTCGAAGCATCACAAGTAAAATTGTAGGAGAGATGGTCATTATTGTTTTTGGATTGCCCGGATCAGGGAAAAGTTATTTTGCATCAAGACTTGCCGCAAAGCTAAATGGGCTTTATGTGAGTACTGATGAATTAAGATTAAAATTGTTTCCGATAAGAACATATTCTGATGCTGAAAAACTTGAAGTTTATGATGCCATGCTGAACATCATGTCCGATGCTGTTCCTGAGCAAAAGCCAATTGTATTGGATGGTACATTTTATAAGGCATCACTGCGAAATAAATTCGAGCAGAAAGTAAAGGAATTACATGAGAAGATCATCTATATCGAGGTGACCGCACCGGAAAACAGCATTGAAGAAAGATTAGAAAAACCACGAAAAAACAGCGAAGCTAATTTTGATGTTTATCTGAAGCTAAAGCAAGTGACTGAGCCTCTCTTCAAAGAACATCTTGTGCTGATTTCATCGAACGATAACATTGATGCCATGCTCAGGGAGGCGATTCAGTATCTTGATACTTACAAATGAACAGCAAGCTCATTCAGACCATTTTGGAATCAGGAAAATTTCAACACGCTTTTACGGAGCGGAAATTGGTTGAAACACATATTTCGTATGTTATCCTGGGAAGTTCGTTTGCTTATAAATTTAAAAAGGAAATCAAGTATTCTTTTCTCGATTTTTCAACCTTAAAAAAGCGGAAATATTATTGCGAACGTGAATTAATGCTGAACAACCGGCTGACCAAAGGGATGTACCTGGATGTTGTATCTGTGCGAAAGAAAGACACTGAAATTTCGATTGATGGCACTGATGGTAAAATTATTGATTATGCGATCAGGATGAAGCGAATGCAGGATGCAAAACAAATGCACCTCATGCTTGACAAAAAACAAGTCACTCTACAACATATAAAGTCTCTGGCAATATTGATCAGAGAATTTCATGAGCGAACGGATGTGATTTATAGAAAATTCAGCAAGGATCACTTTTCATCACGATTCAATGATATTCTTTCTATATCCGATTTTGTAAAGACAACACTCGGAGTTGAATATGTAAAAACAATTGAAAAAGCAGTACGTGTTTCTGACAAGTTTCTGGAGAAGCACAGTGATCTATTTATTGAGCGTGTTGAAAGCGGATGTATACGGGATTGTCATGGCGATCTTCATTCGCGTAATATATTTTTATACGCAAAGCCTGTCATATTTGATTGCATTGAATTCAATGATGAGTTCAGACAAATAGATGTGTTGGATGAATTGGCTTTCTTTTGCATGGACCTTGAAGCGGAAGGATTTTATAAATTAAGCAAAGCCTTCACGGATTATTATTTTGCGAATGCCAAAAAGGATTTTGGCAAAAAAGAACATTTACTTTTTACCTATTATAAATGTTACCGGGCCAATGTCAGGGCTAAAGTAAATGCATTGCGTGCTATGAATGCAGAAGGGTCGGTGCGGGAAAAAAATCTTGCCGATCTGAAAAGATATCTTAAATTGTTGGACAAATATCTGATTGATCTTGTCTAAATTGATGGCTGACATCAGAATTATTCTTTCGCAGTCAACCTAAAATTATATTGTAACGCTTATTTATTTAACTCCTCAATTCAATCTGTATGAAAAACAAAATCCCTCTTTGGATAAACCTTTCTTTTTGGTTTTTCTTATGTGCCGGTATGATTTTCGACATGCTGGTCGTGGCTGTCAATTGGAGATCTGGTGAATTGACCGATATTAAACATCTTCAGGACTTTTTTCGCATTACGAATCCAGGCGATTATTTCTACCTCAAATTTGGGGTATTGATTTTCAGTATTATTTGCCTGGTTTATTACTGGAAACCCTCAAAGGCGATCCGCATGTTATTGCTGATTGCTTTAGGAGTCAGCCTGGCCGATATGGTTTTTACAATTGTACATTTTTTACCGATCAATATTTATCTGGGCGGCTCAGACTTAGATCCGGTCTTAACGAGGCAAAGAGCTAACTCATGGTTTACCGCAAATTATTTCAGGATAGCGCTGGACTTTGTGGGTCTGTATGTATCAGCGAGAGCTTTACATAAGCAATACACATTGATGCCAAAGCAATAACTCGTAGTCAGAATTGAAATGGGATGGAATAAAAAAAGCGATGTGTTTTACCGCATCGCTTTTTCTGTTTTGAGAAAAGAACTTAAATAAATTAATCTTATTCGCGTCCCGGTTTCTTTTTACCGGTATCAGTTGGCTTAGGCTGTGTTTGTTCCTTCTTAGCAGGTGTTGTTCTGGGTGGCGTTTGTTTTTGATCTTTCCTTGCAGGCTCTGTCCGTGGTGAAGTTTTTTGCTGATCCCTTTTTGTCGGCGCAGCTGAAGGAGATTCTTGTTTTGGTGGCTTCCGTTGATTGTCCCAGACATTTTCATGATTTTCTTTTGCCCTGTCTATTTTTTCTTCAGGCGTTACTTTTTCCCTTGGATCATTTTGTACGGGCTTATACTCCGGTATAGGTTTATTGTCCTGAACTTTTTTTGGTGGAGTTCTTGGACTTCCTGGTTTTTCTGTCAATACAGGTTTCAGTGTCGGATATTTGTCAGCATTCTTTTGCAGATATTCTCTTTCGGTTGGCGACTTCTCCGTTTTGACGCCGACTTTTTTATCATAATCCATTTTGAATTTTCCATATTCACGAATACGGTTCACTCTGTTTTTGTCATCACTGAACCAATTGTCAGGCAGTTCTGATCTATGGTCTTCCTGCCATCTCTTGAATACAGGTTGCATATGTGAACCCGTATGTCTTGGGCCATAATAATGTCGTATGACATGATCAGTGAAGTGAGGATAATGGTAAAAATGGCTGTCATGGTAAAAATGCCAGTTAAAAAATACATTGGATGGCAAACCTATGATAACAATTACATGACCGGG
>JBATMM010000328.1:0-4082 GCA_049289835.1 Saprospiraceae bacterium
ATGCGATGGGGAACAAAATTCGGCAATACGGAATTGATCGATGGCCTGACGAAAGATGGACTGACGGATGTGTATAACAAAACTGCAATGGGTGTGAGCGCTGACAAGACAGCAGAGAAATATAACATCAGCAGAGAAGCTCAGGATGTATTTGCGATTGATTCCTATAAACGATCACAAAGTGCAACGAACAACGGGAAATTTAAAAATGAAATCACTCCTATTGAAATCGCACAGAAGAAAGGTCCTGCCATCGTGATCGATAAGGATGAAGAACCATTCAAAGTTGATTTTGATAAGATCCCTGGTTTGCGACCTGCATTCAGTCCTGATGGAACAGTGACTGCTGCCAATGCGTCAACACTGAATGATGGTGCGGCAGCAGTTATTCTGGCAAGTGAAGAGGCTATTAAAAAATATTCACTCACACCATTAGCAAGAATTGTTTCTTACGCAGATGCTGAGCAGGATCCGTTTTGGTTTACAACTACGCCGACGCTTGCTACGCCTCTTGCCTTGAAAAGAGCAAATCTTAATGCAGGTGATATTGATTTTTATGAAGTCAATGAAGCATTTGCAGTAGTGACACTTGCATTTGAACAAGTGATTGAAATAGCGCATCAAAAAGTAAATATCAATGGAGGCGCATGTTCACTGGGACATCCATTAGGTGCATCAGGTGCGCGGATTGTCACCACACTGACACACATTCTTCAGCAGAATAATGGTAAGTATGGCCTCGCTACAATATGCAATGGTGGTGGTGGTGCTTCTGCGATGATCATTGAACGTGTTTAATTTTTCTTACTGTCTTACCTTCTTACTGTCTTACCTTCTTACTGTCTCACTATGTTAGCTAACAAGATCAGAGGATACATCCGTTTGTTATTTGTTTTCATCATCACGGTTCTTGCCACCTTTACTGTTTTCTTTATCGGGATTATTCCCATCAATAAATATAAATGGGGTCTTAAGATCCGTAGGATATGGTCAAGGGTTTTTATTTTCATTCTCAATTATCAGGTTGAAGTGATTGGAAAATTTCCAACTGACCGCAACTACCTTTTTGTGGGCAATCATCGTTCTTCTCTGGATCCTTTTGTGAGTCTGGCCTACCTTCAAGCCAATCCGGTCAGTCGGGGAGATGTCAAGAATTATCCATTCCTGGGAAAGGGAGCTGAGCGAACAGGCATCATCTTCGTAGACAAACAAAGTAAAACAAGCAGATCTGCGAGTAAGCAAGCGATCTATGATGCACTCAAAGAAGGCAAATCCATCATGATCTATCCGGAAGGAAAAACTGGAGCACAACCATTGACAGCTACCTTTCAAAAAGGTTCTTTTGATATGGCGGCCGAGTTGAATGTGCCGGTCATTCCATTTGCGATTGAGTACAAAAGTCTCGATGATTATTGGGATCACACGGATACCATGGCAGGACATTATTTCAAAAATCTGGCCAAATGGCGCACGGTTGTTCGTCTATCGATCGGCGATGTGATCTATGGTGACAATTCCTGGACCTTGCTCAGACAGTCGCAACAATGGATCAATGATGAAATTATCCGGATGAGGTCCGACTGGGGTGGATTGTCACAAGGGAAAGAGACGGTAGAGGATAAAGCGACATAAAAAACAAAAGGCATCGATAAATCGATGCCTTCTTAGTAGCGGGGGCAGGACTTGAACCTACGACCTTCGGGTTATGAGCCCGACGAGCTACCAACTGCTCCACCCCGCGATGTTTCTTGAGCCCTTCCTGACGAAGGGGCTGCAAATGTAGTGATCCTTGTGCATTTATCCAAACTATCTCAGAACTTAGGGTTTCACCTTGCATTAAATTTGAGATCTTGTTCGATCATTGTTACGAATAAAATCCATTGAAAATGTTTACAGTGTACGTCCTTTATTCAGAAAAACATGATAAAATCTACGTTGGTTATACCTCAGATTTAATTAATCGGTTCCTTTCACATAATGAATTGGCCAAAAAGGGATGGACCATTAGGTTCAGGCCCTGGGAAATTGTACATAAAGAAGTTTTTGAAACTAAAGTTGAAGCAATGCGGAGGGAAAAGGAACTTAAGGGTGGTCAGGGAAGGCAATGGATTAGACAAATATTGCTGCAAAGAAATTAAGTCGGACTCATATCCGCCTGAGGCGGACGTAGGTTCAAGTCCTGCCCCCGCTACTAAAGAATGGTCGGCCAATGCGCCGACCATTTCTGTTTAATGACTAAAGTGATTTTCGATTATTTTCAGGTTTCAATTGGTATAGTTAACTTTAAAGCCTATCAATACGTTTTTAGTAGATAAAATCCATCCATGATGAATCAAAGTAGCACTTCATCGAAGGAAGTTAAATTGATGCTTGATGTCAATTTATTTAAAGAGGGTGACTATATAGTTGCTTATTGCCCCGCATTAGAACTTTCAACTTATGGTACGGATGAAAAAGATGCTAAAGTCGCTTTCAAGGATGCAGTCCAGATATTCCTGACGGAGACTTTCAGAAAAGGAACATTAGAAAAAGAACTATTAAAACTTGGATGGAGACTACAATTAAAACCGACTGCTCTTTTTGAACCTCCTAAGAACGACCTAGCAGCCAGCAAAATCAGAGGAGGATTTAACACTACAAAAATGCCTATACTTATGCCTGTAAGCTGAGCTTTATGAAACAGGTTTATGAGGTGAGAATAGTAAAGGCTTTCTTTCTGAGTTTAGGTTTAATTCACAAAAGAACTGAATCAAGTCATTTCCAATATGATTTTCCTGACGATCATCCTGGAGGATGTTTAAACCGCCCTTTAATCCTTAGAGAACACCTGAAAGATGTTCCTCTGCATCACATCCATACGAGCTTAAAAACCCTTGGACTGCCAAAATCTACATTTGAAAAATGGTTGAATGATCAACATAAGGGTAAGAATAAGAAAAGTAATATTTAAAGAAAACATTCAAACGGTATAATTGTAATTAATAATCAATGTTTTACGACAAACATTCGGGTAACTATATGCCTACGTAATCTTATTTGCAAAAAGTAAATTCCGCTAAGAAGAAAAGAAGTATTAATCATTTCATCACCTGCTCCTGATTCTTTCGAAATCACCTTCCTTCCCAATTGATCATAAATAGTTATTTCATATATATCTGATTCCCTATTAGGAACGCGAACATGAAGTGCCTCATCAACTGGATTGGGATACAAGAAGCATTCAATTTGCTGTGGAGTTAAATCTTTATTTCCCGTCTCAACATCGCATTGATATGTGGAAGCGATGACAATCGAATCTATATCCGCCCCCAGATCCTTTCCATCCGTTCCAAGATTCTTATAAAGACTTTGTGATGTCAAATGATAATCTCCCCCGGCATAATCTGCAAATCCAACGGCAGCAATATTGGAAGGAAAATAATTTCCAACCGGATAATTAGTAGCAGACCCACCGATGTCGACATTTTTTGTAACCACCCAGTTTGGATTGAAATACATGGCTAAAGTCGTATTCGCATACGCCGTTCCGGTGCCAATAAAACCATAGTTGGCATGCGTAACAATATTATTTTGAAAAACAAAAAAATCGTTTTTTGGAGAACCATCTGCCACCAGGTAAGCATTTGTACAGAACCCTGTATTGTGATCAAAGATGACATCGGTAGTCCCATTGAGTACCTGGAACAATCGACCATCACCTCCCATCCCCAGATTAGTCACATGCCATACATTATTCTGAATCAATATTCTGGAAGTCCTTTGGCTTACATTTGGTGCATCATAGCCTGACATGTTTACTCCCTGAGCTATATTGTCAAATGTGTTGAATCGAATTGTTATATCCTCCACCACTGACCATGGAGCAGTATTATTTTGGTTGCGCGGTGTCAGGAGTAAAGCAAAACCGGATTGAGCATTTGGCCAGCAATTTTCAAAATGATTTCCTTCAACTAAAACACGGCGTGCATTTTTAAATTCAAGTAAGTTTTTAATATCCCATTGTTCATTCATCCATGAAAGTGGTTTGAAGAAATAATTATACCTTATTTCAATATCAGATGGCACTGCATTTTGTATACTGG
>JBATMM010000329.1:0-18127 GCA_049289835.1 Saprospiraceae bacterium
ATATCAAAGAGATTAAATTCCAAAGATTGTTATGTGACTATTGAGAATTGAATCTGGTTTGAAAAAGATACTCGTTGAATATTTATTCCGAAATCTTCGGGATTGATTTCATTTGTGGCACTGAGTATCACTTCTGAGGTGTCGGGGTAGCAATCGTCGATGATGTAGAATGAGGTAAGTTCTTGAGATTCCCCCATCAGAAAATCACTTTCGAATGGCTCCTGAGAAAAGCAGACATCACCGTCCATTCCCTGGATCATGTCAAACACGACACGATACAAGACAGTATTGTCAGGAAGTGATACCGTTTCCAGGGAGGCATCTAGCCATTTATTACAGATATAATTCGGACTTTCAGTGCTAATATCAAATATGGTCATGAATGAAATTATATTTTTTATTCTATTGAATGATAGTTTGCTCTGATCATATGAAATACAGTATGTCATCGCATTGATGCTGTCGAAATTGACAACGCTTATATCATAGGTTATTTGATTGCCGCTGATTTGTGGGTTAGTGATTTTCAGCAATAGCCCCTGGCTGTTAATACTAAGAGATAAAAACAGAATTGTAAAGCAAGAAGTATATTTCATAATCTTTTAATTGTGATTGAAACTAAAATTGAAAATAATCAAAATTCTGGAGCGACACAAATGAGATTTAGAGATAAATGCTTTTTACCATGAAGTTTTTTAATTTTCAATAATGTATGAAAATCAAAATTAACTTTTATTTAACCCGAGATAAGAGATGGGAATTATAACTCTTTGGAACTTGCATTCCGTCAGCACCCCTAGTCACACAAAAAATACAGGACACCATGACTGACACAATACACCACCAAAATTCTATTCAGCAAGCATATCTTTTTTCTGAGCTGAATTTACCTATTACGACACATGAGTTATTTACTGTCCTAATCGATATCATCGGAAGGATCAGGATGGGATAAATCACAAGCTCTTATTGAGTTTTCCCCAACATTCGAATTTCTATTAATTTATTCAAATGAGCACCAGCCTCTTTTGCCTCGACAGCTTTTGAGAGGCCGATGCTCGCAATAAAAAATATCATGAAAAATAATCAATTTTTTTCAAAACTGACTATGCTGTCAGGGAGGAATTCTTTTAAAAGGAATAATTCCATTTTGTTATCTCAGCAAGGCCATTCCTACGTAGCTGACACATTATTTAATAGATTCATTGGTAGAATCTTTCTTCTCGCAATGATTTGTATGATGACGATTTTTATAGTGGGACAGACAGATGGACAGACTGCAACTCCCTGCGGATGTACACCGATGATTACTATTGGAACTAGCGGAAATACTACGGATATGCATTCTCAAAATCCTTTACAAACAGGTCGCTGTTATTTACTGAAAGGAACAATTCGAATTACTGACCCTATTGATTGGATAGGTGTTCGTATTCAAATGGAAGAAGGGGCAGAGATCAAAGCTGAAGATGAATTAAGTCTTCATGGCACTTACATTTCAGGATGTGATTTCATGTGGAAAGGGATAAAAGCAGAAACAAATATATTTTTGTATGACAGTTTTGTAGAGGATGCTGAGTTTGGAGTCAAGCTTGAAAATTCGGCTAGTATCGTTTGTCTAAATACAGAGTTTATTAATGATTACATAGGAATAGCTGTTGGCAGTCCATTTGAAGCGGATCAATTTGATCAGGTTATATATAGATGTCAAATCTGGGGATGTAAATTTTATACTTCATCCGTACTGGCTAATCCATATCCTGACCAGTATTATGATCCTTCATGGCCAACGAGTCCTTCGCAAATTCCATATAATCTTGGATTTGCCGCATTCTTTTTATCTGGTGTTTCTGGAGTTAATATTGGGTTTAAAGGAGCAACAGGTGGGGATAGAAACAAAATTTACCAAATGAGAAACGGCATAGTAATGCGGAATTCCGATTCCAATATTTATGGAACCGATTTTTATGACTTTGAGGGAAGTCAGGTAAGAAGACCAGCAGAACCTATTTTGGATCTGAATCAATTTGCTGTAAATAGCTTTAGAAGTCATTCCTTTATTGATAACAATACGATAGACAATATTCTGGTGGGAGTGTTTGCAGAAGAATCATTCAATACTATACACAACAATGAAATTGAACTTCCGGTTTCTGCACCGACTCTTGCATTTACTCGCGGTATTTCAATTCTTAGGCCTCAACTTCTATTGATTAATGATAATCAAATAACAAATGGCTCAAGAGGTATACTTTTGGAAAGTGTACACTCTTCTTTTGAGATTTCTGATAATCAACTATTTCGAAATTTAACTACACTAGTAAATATAGGAATAGATATCCGAACTGTTAAAAACGGTGACGATGAGTTAGGCCTGATAAAAGATAACGAAATTAACATAGAAGATGGGAATGGCTCATTTGGAATTTACCTGAACAACGTAAATCATGTATCTATCGAAGAAAATGATGTAAATTATAATGAGGATTTAGGTAGTGATACTCAAAATAGAGGTATAAGCTCAGTGGGTTCAAGTAATTTATCAATCACTGGAAATAGCGTCCTTGCTTCAGAAGGATATACGGACTTAAACAACCATGGTATTGAGCTTTTTAACTCATTTTACAATGGATTGACCTGTAATGAAGTAGATAATTTTGTAACGAATCTTCAAATTACAGGACCAAATACTCAGACCGGATTATTTACCAATATCCTGAAACATGGAATTTATGGCTTGTATTTTGATGCACCGGTGATGATTGGAATTCAAATAGATCATGGAAATAAATGGACAGAAAGTTATACTGCAGGTGCATTTATAGGTGGTTTTGGGGATCCTGTCGTATCTGCAACTAATTCTAAATTTATTGTAGATGCAGCTGAAAATTCAGATTTTATGCCAAGCCCCATAGGTCCTTTGCCTGTCACAAATGGAGTCTGGTTTAAAAATGTATCTTCTTTAAAACCAACTCTTGAATGTGAGGGAGTAATACTTAATCCATTCATCGATCCTGATACATTAGCTCATTTAATTAGAACACCTTTGACCTTCACTCAATATAATGACGAGGTAACTTGGATGATGAAATCAGACATATTTGAAATGATGTTATTGGAACCTGGGTTACATTCAAATGCTGTTCTTGATAGTTTTTATGATGTGGAAGTGACTAACGGTCTAGGTAAATTGGTAACTTGGCAAACAGAGCTTTCCTCAAGTCATGGAGTTCAAACTATTGACAAACGAGAAGCCGAAGGATTGATGTATTTTCTTTCGAATGAAATTGATTTTGAGGATTCTATTTTAGCTATTTTACCACACGTAGGCTCTTTTGGCACATGGCTTGCTCGAAGAACAATTACAGCTGACAGTCTAAACGACGTAATTGGAAATTGGATAACACTATTAGATGATGAATTTTTAGATTCTCGTGGTGCCTACATTGATATACAAGATGATCTTGATAACCTTACAACCGGAAATGATCTTGAGGAATATCTTCGCCAAGCTTTGCTTTTAAAGGCTAAATATTTACTTGGTGACAATTTTTCAAGTGGCGATTCTACTGATCTTGTTGCTTTAGGGATACTTTGCCCATGGTTAGGTGGTAGGGCAATTGCCGTTGCTAATGAGTTATACACTACAATCGCAGATTCAACAATGATTGTTTCCACTGACAATTGCTCAACTCCTTCACCGTTTATTTTTCAACCTTTAAATTTAGATTCAGATATTGGATCTGTGGTTTCAGTTTTTCCAAACCCAGTAATTGATAATTTAGAGTTGAAATCTAAGGTTATCATTCGAGAATTAGTTTTAACTAATTTAACAATGAATTCTTTACTTACCTTTAAACCCATGAGTTTCAGATTCAGTTTCAGCATGAAAGATTTTCCTGCAGGTATGTATTTGCTTACCTCAACTACTGAAAAGGGAACGAATACTGAACCCATTATTCTTGTGAAATGAAATCACTTAGATTGTTGATTTGCCTTGGATCGCTTCTGTTGAGCATTTCGCTTCATGGACAGCGAGAAGGGGATCAATGGGTTATTGGGTATGGGGGAATTGGAGGTCATGACAATAGTGTTATGCGTCTTGATTTTAGAAATGCTGAATTACACATTGAATGGCACTTTGATGAAATTTTATTTATAAATGAAACAAGTGCCAACATATGTGACTCAAATGGAGAAGCGTCAATCTGGACTAATGGAATGGAAATAATCGGAAAGCATGGAATAAGGATTGAGGACACAATAGCATATGATGGTTTCCTTGATGGCTACTGGAATTTCAATTATTACCCTGATGTGGGTCCTTTTGGTTTTCCAGAACATGATGCCGCATTAATTTTACCGATACCAGGTAACGAAATTGAATATTCAGTTATTTCATACTCAGCTGAACCTCATGCAACCTTAGGATTTGCGATTACAAAGTATCTTGAATCAAGGGTAAGAGTGAATCCTGATTCATCTTATACTTTGCTTTACAGAGATTCTATAATAGAGCCATTTCACAGGTGGTATACCGGACCCGTTATTGCATCCCGACATGCAAATGGACGTGACTGGTGGGTAATCAATTTTGAAGCAAATAGTTCTAAATACTACTCTCATTTGTTAGATCCATCGGGAATCAAATTTGATCATGCAGGAAGCGTTGATACTATAATACCTGATGGACTTGGTCAGGCGGCTTTTTCAGGTTTGGGTAATTATATGGCTAGGGTGGAAGCAATAACTTTAGATGAGGGTCAATACATCTCATTATTTTCATTCGATAGATGTATTGGTGATTTTATCAGAATTGGAACTTTTCATACTGAGGCCGGCTATTTTACGGGTGCAGCTTTTTCTCCTTCAGAGAGATATCTATATGCAGATGACAATACTCATTTGTGGCAATGGGATATCCTGGCTGATGACATTACAGCGTCACAAACTTTGGTAGACACATTTGATGGTTTCGTACAGCCTGGTTGGTTTCAAATGCAATTTGGACCTATGATGGCTGCTCCTGACGGCAGAATATATATTGTGCCTCCAGCAGGTAGTAGTAACTATATGCATGTGATTGAACGACCTGATCTTCCGGCCTCTGAATGTCGGTTCAATCAGCATTCAGTAAATCTACAGGTTCCTAATGGTCGATCAGCTCCAAATATCCCAAATTTCCGTTTAGGCCCACTAGATGGAAGCACATGTGATACATTAGGGATTGATAATATTCCTGTTGCAAGATGGAGACATGAAGAGAAAGTGTTAGGATTTCCGCATGATATTTTATTTACAGATTTATCTTATTTCAATCCGGAAGTTTGGCATTGGGATTTTGATGATGGATCTACGAGTTCAGAGAAAAGTCCTGTGCATACATTTGAAAGCGGATTGTATCACGTATGTCTTACCGTCAGTAATGAAAATGCATCAGACAGTTCATGTCAGTGGGTTGAAATACTCGAGACAGGGATCCAGGATGGAAGTGTAAATGTTGTACCTGATCTATCCATTTCACCAAATCCATTTCATGACAAGCTGGTCATCAGTTCGGTGTCAGGTAAATTCAGGTCAGCTCATGTGCAGTTGTATGATATGTATGGAAGGAATGTGTTTGATCAGTCAGAAGTTCCGGTGCCGGTAAGTCTCGTCATACCTTCATTATCACCAGGGATGTATCTGTGCATGATCAAAGATCAGGACGGTACGATGTACAGTTTCAAAGTGATGAAACAATAAATATGTTTTCATAGTATTTTGAAATCCCGCTTTCGGCATGGAAGGCGGGATTTTTTTATTTCGCGATATAAATAATCGAAGACGCCTTATTCACATTTCTCATCGACGCGATCCATGTCAATACACCAGAAAAGAATGCAAACACGGGACCTAAAAAATTATTCCCCCGATATTTTTCACTCAACATGCTCACATAAAATGCATCTAAAGGCATCGGAAGTTTATGTACCAATTCAAATCCATGTTTTGTTAAAATCTTTTCCATTGATGCAGGACTGAAGTGCCAAAGATGTCGAGGTACATCATACGCAGCCCATTTTGTTTTGTATTGATTCGCATCCAGTGATGTATGATTAGGAACAGCTATGATCAGCACTCCATCTTTGTGCAGAAGAGATCTGAAATGAGAAATATATCCTCCGATATCCTGCACATGCTCAAGTACATGCCATAATGTGATCACATCAAAACTATCTTCCTTCAATTCGCCTAAAACTTCAAGCGGATGGATTTCCATTTCCAGTTTCTCAGCACCTACCTTCCGCGCATTCTCATCCGGTTCTAATGCGGTGACATCCCAGTGATATTCAGACATGTAATGTGCAAAGTGGCCTGTTCCTGCCCCTACATCCAAAAGTCTTCCCATGTCTCTTCGGATAGCCCTGGTAACTACATCATGTTTCTTCTCCAGCATATAGCGCCGGGCAAGATGATAAAGTTTATTGATCAACCCTTTCTTTGTATCGCTATGTGAGATATATTCTTTAGAAGCATAGTAGCGGCCCAGTTCCTGATCCTGAGGTTGAGGAGATGTTGCTTTTAAGTGACAGTTTTGGCACTCAATTAAGCTGAACCATTCTCCTGAAATACTAAAATCTTTGACCTGGCCAGTGTCCTTCCAGTCACGGCTCCCACAGGCGGGACATGTCATATCAGCTACGGGCTGTCCTTCCGGATTTGTCTGCATGAGTGCAAATGTAGGGTTAGGAATAGATTATCGTGTTTTTAGCCTCTCGCTTAGGCTTAAGATGTTTATTTTTGCCCCCTTATGTTAAAGATCAGGACCTCACTTTCCCTTATATTCATTAGTGTTTTCACCCTTTTCTGCCTCTTTGCAGGAGGTAGGGCAGCAGCCCAGGGCGGAACACTTCGCGGACATTTATACGATCAGGTCACCGGAGCCCCCGTATCCTTCGCCAATATTATCCTGGAAGGGACTGATATCAGGACAGTTTCTGACCTTGATGGCTTCTTCAATTTTCCCGATATCCCGGCTTCTACCTATAATCTCCAGGCTATGTTCATTGGCTACGATACGCTTCGTAATGTAGTCACCGTCGCGCCGAACCAGGTGAAATACGTCAAGCTCTATATGACGGAAGGCTCCATAGAGCTTCACGAAATCAACGTCAGCGCCACCATTGAGCAGCGTCGTAATGAAGTTAATTTTTCAAGGATCACCCTTACACCAAAACAAATCAAAGCTCTTCCTGCTGTAGGTGGTGAGGCTGACATAGCACAATATCTTCAGGTTCTGCCGGGTGTTATATCAACAGGTGATCAGGGCGGACAGATTTATATCCGTGGTGGATCACCTGTGCAGACCAAAGTGCTTTTAGATGGGATGACCATTTACAATCCATTTCATAGCATTGGATTTTTTAGCGTATTCGAAACGGAGGCGATCAAATCTGCTGAAGTACTGACAGGTGGTTTTGGTGCGGAATATGGTGGTAGAATTTCTGCTATCGTAGATTTAAAAACAAGAGAAGGTGACAGATCCAGATTTGGTGGACTCGTTTCAGGCAGTCCATTCATGGTAAAGGGCTTGTTCGAAGGACCCATCATCAATTTTGATCCTAAAAAAGATGCGAGTGCATCATTCTTATTTACAGCCAAGCATTCATTCCTTGATAAGACATCTCCGGTACTTTATAAATATGCCACAAAAGATACATTGGGATTGCCTTACAATTTCACTGATGTCTATGGCAAAGTTTCTTTTCTGACAGGAGGTGGTAGCAAGATTGACTTCTTCGGTTTTGATTTTACAGATGGTGTCAATCTTCAGGATATCGCAAAGCTTGATTGGAATTCCGGTGGTGGAGGAATGAATTTCAAACTCATCCCATCATCATCTAATCTGATCATTGCAGGAACACTCGCATATTCTAAATATGATATTACATTAAAAGAAGCTGATGATGCACCTCGAAGAAATACGATAGGTGGTTTCAATGCACTGCTCGACTTCACATACTTTGGGAAAAATAACACGATCAATTACGGATTTGACCTGAATGGTTTCTCTACCAAATTTGCTTTCAGAAATTTTGTAGGCATCACACTCAATCAGGATGAAAATACTACGGAGCTCGGAGGATATGTCACATTGCGTCATAAAGCAGGTGCTGTCATCATCGAGCCGGGTCTGCGTGCTCAATTCTATGCATCACTTGGTGATTTTTCAATCGAGCCAAGACTCGCTATCAAAGCAAATTTCTCAGATCACTTCAGAGTGAAATTTGCTGCAGGAAAATATTCTCAAAACCTCATCAGCACTGTCAATGAAAAAGATATCGTAAATCTTTTCGTTGGATTTCTTTCAGGCCCTGAAGAGCGAATCTTTAAACCAGGTACAAAAGTGCAGACACCTGATAAGCTGCAGAAAGCATGGCATGCACTCGGTGGCTTTGAATTTGATCTCACAGATGGATGGGAAGTCAATATTGAAGGCTACTATAAAAAATTCAGTCAGTTGATCGGAATCAGTAGAAACAAACTTAAAATTGAAGATCCTAATTTCGAAACGGAGACCGGCAATGCCTATGGTCTTGATATCAGTTTCAGCAGGCAAACAAAAAAAATGTATCTGTGGGCCACATACTCGCTTGGATATGTCAACAGAGATGATGGTGAACAAGTATATCCCACACACTTTGAAAGGAGACACAACGTCAATCTTCTTGGTACACTCAACATAGGACGCACATGGGAGTTTAGTGTGCGTTGGAATTATGGTGCCGGATTTCCATTTACACTGACACAAGGATTTTATGGTCAGTATAGTCTTTTAGGAGGTATTGATGCTGATGTGTTGACCGGTAATCCGGATCTGGGTATCATCTATAGTGATAAACGAAACAGTGGGCATCTGCCGGATTATCATCGTCTGGATATGTCATTGAAAAAAGAATTTGAAATCAACAAGAACCTGAAATTTGAAGTATTGGCCAGTGTAACCAATGTGTACAACCGGGGCAATATTTTCTACTTTGACAGGGTTCGCTATACACGTGTAGATCAGCTCCCTATCCTGCCAAGTCTGACGCTTAAAGTTGATTTTTAATCCTCCTCATATGTTAAAAGAGTAGGGCGATTCGTTGTAAATAGTATGAAAAAACGCTGGTACGAAATAGGCTATCAGATCGATAGATTGCTCGTCAGCAGTTTTATTCCGCCGTTTATGATGGCCTTCTTCATCGCGCTGTTTGTGCTCATCATGCAGTTCCTTTGGAAGTTTATTGAGGACATCATCGGCAAAGGTGTAGGTGTTCCACTCATCATGGAAATGTTTTTTTATAAATCCATTTCCCTTTTTCCTCTTGCACTTCCCATTTCAGTTTTGTTGGCTTCCGTCATGGTCATGGGCAATATGGCTGAGCGTTTTGAATTATCCAGTTTTAAATCAGCCGGTATTTCGCTGACAAGAGTATTATTGCCCCTTATCGCTGTAACTACTCTCATTGCTGTTTTTTCTTTTTATTGTTCCAATACCATTATACCGATTGCCAATCTGAAGTATCAATCAAGATTGTACGATATCAGAAATCAACGCCCAACATTAAGTATTGAACCGGGTGTGTTCAATGAAGATTTCAGAGGTTACTCTATTCGTGTTGGAAAGAAACTCTCTGATAAAAAGACGATCGAAGATATCATGGTCTATGATGATTCACAGCGTAATCGCGGCGAGCTCAATGTCGTGACTGCACAGAAGGGCGAGATGTATGTCGAAAAGGGAGCATTTGTCATGACTTTGTTTGATGGCAATCAATATTCGGAAGCTGAATCAAATGACAAGCCCAATGCACTTCCCTTTACCATCTCTCATTTTAAAGAATGGACACGGAAATTTGATCTCAGTGAATTCAACATGGACCGTACGGAAGAGGATCAGTTCAAATCACATCAGATGATGAAGAGCGCCCGTCAGATCGCCATTGAGATCGATACCCTTAATGATCAGATTGAATTGGAAAAAGCAAATTATGCCATTAAATACCTGGCGCTCAGAGATTCCATTGTCGCACCTAAAAAGGTGTTCATGGTTACAGCAGATAGTATGCAGGGCAAGTCTATGAAGAATATTAAACCGGACATAAAGTTACAACTAGCTCCTTTTCCTTCCGATCGATATGATTTGGCAAAAGGAATATTAGACTCGATACCATCTGCTGGTACAACATCTCTTATCAGCATGTTTCCTTCCTCATATGTGAAGGATAAAAAAAGCAGGATCGTCAATAATATCATCATCCAGCAGTCCACGATTGACCGGACAGACAGATCAATCAATAACCTTAAGTTGACGAAGCGCAAACATATGTATCAGCTTCACTGGAAATTTAGTCTGGCCTTTGCGTGCATTGTAATGTTGATGATCGGCGGTCCTATGGGAACCATCGTTCGAAAAGGTGGTTTCGGGTATCCACTACTCGTATCCATATTATTTTTTACTTTTTTTCTCATGAGTAATATCAGTTCGCAGAAACTGAATGACTCACAAAAGATGGATCCTATTCTGGCTGCATGGTTTCCTGTGATATTGTTGAGCATTGTTGCCGCATTTTTAACATACAAAGCTTTGAATGATTCCAAGGTCATGGATTTTGATAAATTGAAAACTTTTATTGCCCGATTCAGGAACAGGTCAAAAGAGGTGCCTGCATGAAAGGATTTGATCTATACAGGAATGGTGCAATAATCCTTGTTTTTCTTGGATTGGCATTTAGTCTCACAGCTGATAAAGCTCAGTTTTTATTCTGGCTTGCAAAACACAGAAGCACATTCGCTGATTACTATTTTTATTATGCCACAAAGCTTGGCGAGTTAGAAGGCTATGTCATTTGTGGGTTGCTGATGTGGTTAGCATCATGGAAAAAAATGGTGACAGTGCCGATACTTGGTGTTATTGTTCTGGGCTCAAGCTATATGTTGAAGTCATTTTTTCAACATGAGCGTCCTGCTTTATACCTTGAACGAATTTGTTATGAGGGTCCAATGGCAGTGTTGGATTATCCTCTGTTGTCGGGTCATCATAGCTTTCCATCAGGGCATTCGATGGGAGCATGGGCATTGTTTACGCTTGTAGCTGCGCTTACAAAAAAAACATGGGTAAGCATATTATGCCTTTTCCTTGCATTTACGGTTTCCATATCAAGAGTTTATTTGCTGGCTCATTTTTTAGAAGATGTGGTTTCGGGTGCTTTGGTCGGAATAGCACTTGGTTATGGAGTGTATTTTGCTTACGTGCAGTGGATAAAATCCGGATATGTGACTAAACCGGATAAATCTGCATAGTCAGCTCCTCCTCTCAACAAATTAGTATTCATTACTTTTGCAAATCTTCTTTAAAAGAGTATTGAAGACGTAGAAACAATTAATATCAAACAAAATGAAAATAATGAAGAATCTTATTCCATTTGCAGTACTATGCTGCGGACTTTTTTTAATCTCCTGTGACAAAGGTGGATCAAACACAACAAGTCCATCCGCGACTACCGGTCTGAAGATCGCTTATGTCAACGGAGATACCATCCTGATGAATTATAAAGAATTCCGTGCCCAGTCAGAGACTATGGATGCCAAGCAGAAGGATGCTGAAAATATGTTGCAACAAAAAGGAGCTGCACTTGAGCGTGAGTACAATGAGTACCAGCAGAAAGCCCAGAAAGGTACCATGACAGGAAAAGAAATGCAAGCACAAGAAAAATATCTTTCCTCGAAGCAGGAAGCACTTCTTGCAGAACGTGATAAACTGTCTAAAGAAATCATGGATGAAACAGCATCCATCAATGATCGTCTTCAAAAAGTACTGCAGGACAAATTGGCCGCCATTAAAAAACGTGAAGGCTATGATTTTATCTTCAGTTATATCCATGGCGGTGCTATTCTCCTGGCTGATGAAAAATATGATATCACGGCTGAGGTATTGAAGGAATTGAATAGCGAAGGTGGAGATCAACCGATGAGTAAGGATACTACGAAAAAATAATAACTGACATTCAAGGCAAAGCCTTGAAAACACCAGAACGTTGGTCAACCAACGCTCAACAATTCACGTGGTTGAGCGTTGGTTGACCAACGTTCTGGCGTCTGCAAAGCTGTGCTTTGCGTTAAACTTTCAAAACCACATTTTTAAACTGAGACGTGATTTGTTCTCTGACCTGTAGTAATTCATAGTGCATACGGATATGGATGATCATCTCTTCATCATTGTCTTCAGTCTGTAATTCGGTCAGCCGGATTTGATTTTGTTCGATATGATCCATCACGATTTTTAGTTTTAACCGGAGGATTGCATTGTGGGCATCTTTTTTAAAATTATCATCCGGATGCAATTGGATCTGCATCGGGATGTCATGTTCTTCCCAGCTTGCATATTCATAGGGAAAGGTCAGGAGCTCAATCGCAAGTGATTGGATTTCTTTATCATGATGGTTTGTGAAATGTTCAGGTCCCGGTGATTGATCTTTGGCAAGCAATGCCTGGTATTCTTCAATTATTTTTTTATAGACCGGATGTTGGAATTGATCGATGATGTCTTCAAGACTTGCGATCATGTATCGACCCAATGGATTAATTGCAGAATCCGGAATATTTTTATCGCCGTAAGTAAGCAGGATACGGATGACATCTTTTTCCTGGTATTGATCGGTAAGAGCCTTATAATCTAATATTGAGGAATCAATATTTCTTCCTTCTTTTTCAAATATTTGATTTTGAATTTCCCTTTCAGATTGAGCTACTTCTCTGGAAATACCTTGCTTTTTCTGAGTTATAAATTCATTTAGTGCTTTATTCGTTGCAGTAACCAGTATATTCTCATCAATCTTTAGTAAATGAGCACATTGAGTAATAAAGGTTGATCGCTTTATAGACTCTGTTATATGTGCAAGTGTTTCAACAATATCTTTGAGCATTACTGCTCTCTGCATTGGATCATTTCCTGCTTCTTTTAATAAAAATTGTGTTTTAAATAGAATGAAGTCTTTGCTATTTTGATTGATAAAATCTTTAAATCCACTCATTCCCGATTTCTGAACAAATGAATCCGGATCTTCATCTTTTGGAAGTAATACTAATTTTACATCAATTCCTTCTTCTAATATTAAATCCAATCCCCTCATTGCTGCTTTAATTCCCGCCGGATCACTATCATACAATACTGTAATTCTTTCAGCATAACGTTTTATCAACCGAATCTGATCAGGCGTAAGGGATGTTCCTGAAGAAGCAACAACATTTTCAATTCCGGCCTGATGCAAACTGATGACATCCGTATAGCCTTCGACAAGGAAACAATTGTTTTCATCCCTGATTGCCTTCTTGGCATGAAACAGGCCATAGAGGACTTTACGCTTCTGATAGATTTCCGTCTCCGGTGAATTGATGTATTTCGGGCTTCGCTTGTTGTTCTGAAGCTGACGGCCGGCAAAAGCAATGACTTTGCCTGAAATATTGAAAATGGGGAAAACAACCCGGTGCCTGAAGAAATCACCGTCATTTTGGGTCATCAGGCCGGCCCTTTGAAGGATTTCTTTTGTAAAACCAGCTTTTAAGGCAGCACTAGTCAGGCCATCTGCGGTCTGTGAGGCATACCCGAGGCCAAAATTTTCAATGGTCTTGGTTCTGAAAGCTCTTTCCTGGAAATAGGTCAGGCCGGACAATTGACCTTCTTCAGTCTTAAAGAGCTGATTTTTAAAGAATTGCCAGGCAAATTCAAGGACTTTGTAAATGGTCTCTCGTTCCTTCTCTGCTTCAATGGATTCTGCATCCTGCCTGGTTTCTTCGAGTTGTACCCCGTATTTATTGGCCAGGTATCGGATAGCCTCCGGGAAATCATACCGTTCATGCTCCATGACAAACTGGGCTGCGCCGCCTGCTTTTCCACATCCAAAGCACTTATAGATATTCTTTGTCGGGGAGACTGAAAATGAGGGGGTTTTCTCATTATGGAAAGGGCATAGACCGATCAGATTACTGCCCCGCCGTTTCAGGTTGACGAAGTCACCCACGACCTCTTCGATCCGGGCTCTTTCTAGGACTTCATCAATACTTTTTCGGCTGATCATCTGAGGTAAAACTAAGTCTTTAGGCGATTTAATATAAATATGAGAATATTCTCTTGTGGAAACAATTTAAGGATGCTATATTTGTTTAGCAGTTAATCTAAAGCAGAGGGCTGCAACCACAAACTCGAATTCTTGATACGTTTTTAGGGTGTTCTCATAGTGTGTTCTTACCCGCTTTCCGATGGGGAGGCGGGTTTTTTTATGCCCTAATATCACGTGTAAATTATTGATAATCAACAATATATCAGCAAAATGCATAAGTTTGGGATCATCGGTATGGGCAAAATGGGTCAGGCCATCACGGCAATCCTCAGCGGCGAAATTAACTTCCAATTTGAGACGTTCAACAGACTTTCCGTAGACAATCTATCACTACTTAAAGCATGCGATGTAGTCATTGAATTTACCACTCCTGATGCTGCACCGGGCATCATAAAGCAATGCATTGAATCCGGTATTCCGATTGTTTCAGGTACCACAGGTTGGCAGGAATATCATCTTCATTCGATCAGCAAATTGTGTCAGATAAAGCATGGAAAATTTCTTTATGCTTCAAATTTCAGCATCGGGATGAACATCACTTTTGCATTGAATCGAAGACTTGCTCTGATCATGAATCATTACCCTCAGTTCAGTGCTTCGATCAAAGAGATCCATCACATTCATAAAAAAGATTCACCAAGCGGTACTGCACATACGTTGATCGGAGATATCGTGGATCAACATAGGCGTTACACTGATTTTGAACTTAGAAATGATGAAAATGCCGGTGAGGATTCAATTCTTCCGGTTCATGCGATTCGTGAAGGTGAAGTAAAAGGCTACCACGAGGTGACCTGGACTTCTGATTCAGAAAAAATAACACTAAGTCACGAAGCTTTTGATCGTAAAATTTTTGCAGAAGGGGCGATCATGGCGGCAGGATGGCTGATTGATCAGAAGCCTGGAGTATATACGATGAGGGATATCATTGAGTTATAACGGTTTTGCCCCTAAATCCCCTAAAGGGGACTTACACTATCGCTATTATTAGCATATCAAATTCATATTGATTTAGGATAATGTTCGAAAGGAATGTGAAATAAAAAGGGTCTTCATTAACTCATGAAGACCCTTTTTATTTAATTAATCAGAAAAGTAAAATATCCTGATCAAATTTATTTGCTGGCAGCTACCAATTTGACATTGAGATCAAATTCATCATAGATCGCCTTGTCACCAAGGTTGTCGAAGAATTTTCCTGATCCGTAGCGAATATTGTAAAGTGTTATATCCACTTTGATATCAGCTGTTGCTGTCAGTTGATTTGATTCAGTTTTTAAAGTGGCATCAAATGTGACAGGATTAGTGATTCCTTTGATGGTTAGGTCTGCAGTGATATTGTACTGGCCGTTTCCTTTCGCAGTTGCTTTCGTGATCTTAAGTGTAGCTGTTGGATACGTAGCCACGCCGAAAAAATCATCTGATTTCAGATGGCCTTCAAGTTTGGTCTTTCCTTCACCTTGCTGATCCAGATCTGAAATGGTGGTCATATCAATAGTAAAAGAACCACCTGATAAAATTCCATCGTTGATGTTCAGTGATCCATCTTTGATAGCTATGGTTCCGTTATGCTGGCCTGTTACTTTGTGACCTGTCCATGCGATGTTGGATTGATCCGCTTTGACTTTGTATGGGGTACCATTTTCCGGATTACCTGCCTGTGCTGTGATTGATCCTGCTATCAATAAGAGAGCGAATAATAATTTTGTCATAAGAGTTTTTTGTTATAAAATGAAGAGTTGTTGTTATCAATGAACTAGCAACAACGTGAGGGGGGAATGATTGTTCTGATTTTAAATTTTTCTTAACAACCATATTAGTTGAACAGGAGATTTTAACTGTTGAACCGGAAAAAATAACGAGTAACGAGTAACGAATAGGAAATAACGAATAACGAATAACGAATAACGAGTAAAGAGGACGAATGAGTAACGAATGGGTAACGAATGGGTAACTAGTGAGTAACCAATAGCTCGTTTTTCGTTATTCGTTACTCGTTAATCGTTACTCTTTATTTGATTCCGCTCAATCCCCAAGGCAATCTTGCTTGAGGTTCTCCGGATTGTACTGCTGACCAGAATTCCATGACCTGAGGAACTTGTGATTGAACTAAAGCGGATACTGCGGAACTGGATGGAGTGTTACGATCCATAAGATCTGTGATCATTTTTTGAAGAGGATTCTGGAATACAGGATATTCTTTGATTTTATAGTCTTCTATTCCGGCAAGAGTTGCGGCTGATTCGATCGCATCTTCGAGATTACCTAGTTTGTCTACGAGTCCGTTTTTGACAGCACGTTCTCCTGACCAGATCCTGCCTTGTGCAATAGCATGCACTGCATCTCTTGTCATGTGTCTGCCATCAGCTACTTTATTCAGAAACATTTCATAATAAGCTTCCGTACGTGATTGCATGTAGGTATTCTCTCTTTCGCTCCATGGAAAAAACACAGTGAAGTCTGCACTATATGGCCCAGTCCGGACAGTATCAAATTTGATCCCAAGTTTAGTATCCAATAATCTTGATGGATTAGGGATAATTGAAAAGACGCCTATACTTCCGGTGAGTGTATTTGGTTGTGCGAAAATGCTATCGGCCATAGCAGCAATGTAGTAACCCCCTGAAGCTGCATAATCACCCATGGATACTACTATCTTTTTACCATCTGCTTTGAGGCCTACAAGTTGTCTGTAGATATTTTCTGCACTCAACACACTGCCTCCGGGACTATTGATGCGGAGGACTACGGCTTTGATATCATCATCTTTCCTGATTTCCTTCAGCAATTTGACATATCGACCATCATCAATTACCCCGTATTCATCACGGTTACTCACAATTTCGCCTTCTGCATAGATGACTGCAATTTTGTTTTTTGATTTGGTATTCACCGGAGCAACAGGCGTCACAGCAGCATACTCATCGATCGTAACGAAATGGATTTTATTGAGCGGATCTTTTCCCATTTTTGAATTCATCCACATTTCACAATCTGCTTTTGATCCGATCTCATCCACCAACTTATGTGACAACGCATCTTCAGCACTTTTAATCTGGAATCCCCATGCGATAGATTTAAGTGAATCCACATCCATATGTCGGGCTTCTGCTATATCATTGAGAAATAAAGAATAGGTATCCGATAAGTATTCGCGGGTCTGAAGTTTGCTCTCCGGACTCATCTCCGTACGACGGAAAGGTTCTGTAGCACTTTTAAAATTTCCTGCGTAATAAATCTGAATATCCATTCCGATTTTATCAAGAAGACCTTTAAAGAAGGGAACATAACTTGCAAATCCTCTAAAATCAACTGTACCTACAGGATGCAATGTGATATGATCCGCCGGACTGGCGAGATAATAACCTTCCTGTGTGTAAAAATCACCATAAGCTGCCAGGAATTTGTCAGATGCAGTGAATTCTTCCAATGCATCAAGAATCACTTTAGAAGAACTGGCTCCAAGACCACCAGTTCCATTTTCGATGAAGATGCCGCTGATCTTATTATCTGTAGCGGCATGCCTGATCAGACCTGCGATATCATGCAGTCCGGGTACATCCTCTTCATTAAATGAAAAAGAACGTGATGAAACATTGTTTTTATGTTCAGGAATTTTAGCTGTGAAATCAAGCGTCAGAACACTTCCGGTTGGTACGGCTACTTTACTACCACTACCCGCTGCACTCGATATTAATGCTGCTATCATGACGAAGCCAAAGAAAAATACTACCACTCCTGCCAGGAATACACCAAGGCAGCTCGCCAGTGTCATTTTCAAAAATTGTCTCATAAATGTATTTTCTATACCAGTCTGGTCACATAACCAGACACAAAGGTCTGCATTTTCAACTGCACATGGAAGAGTAAAGGCATCCTGTTAGCCTTTGAATAAGCTGTTTTTATCTAAAAAGGTTCCTTGCGAAGACAGTGACACCTAATTTATTTTTGGAGGTACGGACAGGTCGCGACCTGTCCGTACC
>JBATMM010000330.1:0-1531 GCA_049289835.1 Saprospiraceae bacterium
TCCGTATTCAGAAATGCAAGTCCTGTCACTGCATTGACATCCAAAGCACTACCTGCATTAAATCCATACCATCCAAACCACAACAATCCTGTCCCAATAGCAATCAGAGGAACACTATTCGGAACAGATTCTTTATCTCTTCGCTTCCCTACATAGATCACTGAAGCTAATGCAGCAAAACCTGCTATGGCATGAACAACGATTCCTCCTGCAAAATCGAGGACACCCCATTTGGCCAGCAAGCCCCCACCCCACACCATGTGTGCGAAAGGATAATATACCAGCAATTGCCAGAACACAAGAAAGATCAGATAGGATTTGAATGTAACCCGATTGACAAAAGCTCCTGTAATCAATGCAGGCGTGATGATCGCAAACATCATTTGATAAGCCATGAATACAAACTCAGGCAATTTCGGATTTCCCGGAAATGGAGAATTTAAATCTACACCGTGCATAAATGCTTTATTCAAATCCCCGATGAACCCACCCATCGTATCGCCGCTAAAGCACAATGAATATCCACAAATAAACCACATGATCGTCGTGATGCCCATAGAGACAAAACTCTGGATCATGATGCCAAGTATATTTCTTTTACCTGCCAATCCTCCATAAAAGAAAGCTAATCCAGGGGTCATCAACATGACAAGACTTGTCGCGAGTAGCATAAAGCCTGTAATTCCGGTATCAAACATGATATTTAGTATTTAGTTGGTTCGTTTTGTTTAATGTTAAAAAAGACCATCGACATAACCTCTGATGGTAAATACAGAAGTTGAATCACCGGATTGCGCTAAGTTCTTTGACATCAGGAAAGAAAGGAAGAGGCAAAGAATGGATAATTTATTAAGCATATAAAAAGGGAGCGATGATACTAAACAAACTTAATAAGATTAATCCGGATAAAAAACAAGTTGATCATTATCGCTTCGCAAACGTTTGTAAACGGGTCGCATTTCGTCTAAAACTATTCAGACAGTTACAATTAACTTCCTCATGAAAGCCACTTCGTAAACGTTTGTAAACGGGTCGGATTTTGCCGAAATCCAATTCATCGAAGAGTCAGTATCCCATGACATCACAACTCCTTTACCTATCTTTATTATTGATGAAATTCATTTCCACATTGATCTGCAAATTGAAAAAAATACTGACCCTCGTACCGGTTATTCTTTGTCTCTTTTGTCCGCTAACATATGCTCAAAGAGAACAACCTGTCATTCAAAATAAGAATCTCACTTTAGGTGTTTCACTGCAACTTTATCCCGCAGGAATCATATCCACTATCGATGCAGATCTCAGTCAAAATAAAAATGCTTCCTTAGTTGTGCGACTCGGAGGAAATTTTGCAGACCGTAAAGATTTTAGCCGGTTTCATGACCATGAGCAAGGCGCAGGATTCGGTGGCACTCTCGGGTATCGTAAACATTTCATTCTTCCTAAAGGAGAATTTATAGCCGGCCTGAACACCGATCTATGGAATCTGTGGATCAACTGGAAAGATGAAGGTGGTTTTATCGGTGAGATC
>JBATMM010000331.1:0-4350 GCA_049289835.1 Saprospiraceae bacterium
AGATTCATCTGCATACCTATCGTCGCTACCATGATGTATAGAAATAAACTTCCCCACTTCGATGCCCCAACACCTTCAAGTTTTCGGAAGGAGGTGAATGAAAGACCAATACCGATTGTAGATGCAATCAACACCACCCAGAAAAACCCATTGACCAATGATTCAAGATGTATGGCTTTAAATGATGCTTCATATTGACTGATCCAGGGAATCAATAAATCAGAACCTAAATGCGCTAATCCCACACCACCAAAAGCCACAGCCATCAATATGAATATATCAGTGGTGGTCGTCACTCTTTCATTACTCGATCTGAACTCACTTACCTTTTCTTCAAGCGCTGTGATCGCAGAAGTATCCGCTTTGAACCACCGATTGATCCGGTCATTCTTACTCACGAGATAAAGTAATACGGCTAGCCAGAGATTACTCACCAATACATCAATCACCACCATTGCCCCAAACAAATCACTTGACACATGAAATATTTCTTTCACCGCCGTTTGATTCGCACCTCCACCAATCCAACTTGCCGCAATCGTCCCCAGTCCTTTCCAAAGATCATCAGTCGGAACGGTAATTAATTGCGGAAACAATCCATACGTGATCAACAAAGCAAGCGGTGCCGCAATCATCACCCCAAACGTCGATGCAAAAAACATGATCAACGCTTTTGGTCCCAATCCTAATATTGATTTCAAATCAACACCGAGACAAAACAAAATCAAACTCGCAGGCAGAAGATATCTCGTAGCAATAAAATATAATTGCGTCTTTTCACCGGAAATTAAATTCAACGGCCAGTTCAACAATGCCGGAATAAAATAGCAAAGCAATATCGCCGGAACATACTTGTATATTTTTTTCCAAAACGGGCGATTCGAATTAGATGTATAATACACTGAAGCCAGGATGACCAGCAATATCCCAAGTACTACAGCATCATTCGTTATCATTGGAGTCATACAGCAAGATAGAGGAAAAGTCAGTACTCAGCGATCAGTAAAAGTATTTGAATAGATGTAAGTAAAACAAAAAAAGAGGACGCGGATGGTTGCTGAGCTGTAGCACATGGATGAGTTAAGCAGGTCGAAGTATAATAAGAAAAATTAAGATCATCCTCGAAATCCCAAAATAGTCATATGCACCGAGATTGATCAAATCTTAATTAATCATATAATTTTCATATAAAATCTGCGTCCTCCTTTGAGACCTTCCTGCCCTATGCTCTATGCCCTATGCTCCTTATCTTTGCATAAACCGTTGAAGCATTCCTCATGTGAGCTTTTCTTCTTACTGTCTTACCCTCTTACTGTCTTACCATGTCTAAAGTAAAAACCCGTTTCGTCTGCAACAATTGCGGTGCCACCTCTTCCAACCGGCTGGGAAGATGCCCGCAATGCAATGAATGGGACACATTAACAGAAGAAATCATTCAATCAGCAACTCCTCAAAGTGTCAGGTTAGCTGAAAAAGAGAAAAGTATACCGACTCTTCTTTCAGAATTGAATATCGAAAACGAAATGCGCGTTGCCCTCGGCGACAGCGAATTAGAGCGTGTACTTGGCGGTGGCATTGTTCCAGGTTCGTTGATTCTGATGGCAGGTGAACCAGGTGCTGGAAAATCAACATTGTGTTTGCAGTTGGCAGCAAATCCTTCACTCCGCATCTTATATATATCAGGAGAAGAAAGTGCATCGCAGATAAAAATGCGTGCACAGCGATTGAACATTAAGGGTGACAATTGTCATATACTAGCTGAGACAGACCTGAACAAAATCATTGAGGCCATTGTCAACATACAATCCGGCATCGTCATCATTGATTCAGTACAGACCATGTATTCCCCCGAACTCGAATCTGTTCCGGGATCTGTAAGTCAAATCAGAGAATGCAGTTATCGTTTGCAACAACTGGCGAAGCAAACAGGAATCACGATCATCATGGTAGGCCACATTACAAAAGAAGGTGATATCGCAGGACCAAAATTGATGGAACATATTGTCGATGTTGTTCTTCATCTTGAAGGCGATCGTCAATATCATTTGAGATTGTTGAGATGCATTAAAAACCGCTTTGGCTCCACGCGCGAAATTGGCATCTATGAAATGAAAGGCCTGGGTTTAGTACCTGTAGAAAATCCATCTGAATGGCTTATACCTGCTGATCACATTCAAGGCACATCAGGCTCTTGCATCGCACTCGTATGCGAAGGGTTCAGGCCATTTTTAATTGAAACACAAGCACTGGTCAGTACAGCTGTGTATGGAACCGCTCAACGTTCAACCACAGGCTATGATATACGACGACTTCATCTTATGCTTGCAGTTCTGGAAAAACGATGTGGTTTCTTTTTTGGAAATCAGGATGTCTTTTTAAATGTTGCCGGCGGACTAAAAGTAAACGAACCGGCCATAGATCTTGCGCTTGCAGTTGCACTTGTTTCATCATTGCAGGATATCCCTGTTCCAAGAGATGTTTGTTTCGCCGGTGAAGTAGGCCTCTCCGGAGAGATTCGTCCTGTCCAGCAGGTTGATCTCAGAGTCGCTGAAGCAATAAGATTGGGATATAAAAAAATATATGTGCCTGCAGGAAGCCAGTTGGAATCAAATTCAAAAAACAATATTGTAGTTAAAGTTCGGCTATTGAGAGAATTATTTGAAGATGTATTTGGGTGAAATGAAATAATTAAATACGCCAGCCGAATTTCAACCCCGCAGTGAAAGCTACCTTAAACCATTGTCCCACATATTTATATTGTGATTTCTTACAAATTTCACGTGGTTCTACTTTGTTTAATTGAAATGGCTCTTGCACAAATTTATACCTGTTTTGAATACTTCGTAATCCAATACCTGCTGATGACTCAATGCTGAATCGTTTACCCACATATAGTTCATAGCCATTTTCAAGAAATAAGCTAATCCGATTTCTGTATTGATATGCATTGTCAAATAGTACGGCGAATTTCCTGTCGATATCATAATAAACATCGTCGTCAATGTATCTTTTGGCTTTATCAAATCCAACATTCCCTCCGAAAAAATATTCACCTATGGCATCCGAATATATTCTTTTCACCCCCAGCTCCATTTCATAATAAACAAAATGGTTCGATGGATCATCACGCAATTGAGCCTGATCGAGATTCGTCCCATAATGAAATGAAGTCCAAATGCTGCTCGTGGTAAATTTTTTCTCAATGCCAATCCCAATTCGCGAGAAATTATATCCTAATTCCAGGGGCTCAAGTTTTAATAAGAGAGCTTTGTAAAATGGTCGAGGCTCCTGAGCTATTAGATTCAGCCCTTGAAAAAGGATTATATAAAAAAGAAGCAGCGCCCTCATATCCAGTTTATCGGAATGGTGTTTGCCGAAAATATATGACCATTGTTGTCTTCAATCTCAATGGTAAATGTATATATACCCATTTGGGGTTTTGTATTAAGGAATATCTGAAATTCTTCAATACTGGAATCATCAAAATCTTCTCCAAGGTGAGGAAGTGTTTTTAGAAACTGATCAAGTGAAAGCTGAAAGTTAATCGAACTGCCAAATTTTAATTGATCAGACAGATTGGTATGAGAAGGATGTCCATACATTGGCTGGTCACTATACACACGAATATCGCTGATTTCATTGGCCAACCAGGGGGAAGCAGGTTCAAAGGCCCATGCTTCAGACATCGTCCCGGAGAAATGAATTTGATTCAATGAAAAAAAATCTATCTCATTCCAAATGATAAAGACAAGTGAATCACTGGAGGTGGATGCCGGAGAAGCCAAAGACTGATTGACCACAGGATCATAGATGATGACTTGTCGGATATCACGGATAGCAGCATAATCAGAGCTTCCACAGGAAGGAATTCCAATCGTCAACAGAGAAGTGAGCACGATCAGGGAAATCCAGGGGGGTATTCGTTTCATTTGGTTTATTTTGTTTCTTAAATAACGAACAAATGTCTTTACGTATGTTTACTAATTGCCAATAATCCTTACTGTTCAACTTTAATTTACGTTAATGCTTCGACTTGCTCAACCCATCCTTTTACTACAGCTCAGCAACACTGCGAAATTTGCTGCAAATAAATAGGCAGTCTGTGAATTTATAAAATCAATCGAAAATCGAAAATCTAATGCTTCGACCTGCTGATGCTCTTCCTCGTGCTAAAGCTCAGCAACCATCGAAAATCATTTTCTATGATGGTGTCTGCCCTATGTGCAACACATGGGTGAAACGTATCATCAGATGGGATAGGAAGAAGGTATTTCATTTCGCTGCACTCGAAAGCGAAACGGCTCAAAAATTACTCACACCTTTACTACCCGGTTACCTCGCAGAAGACAC
>JBATMM010000332.1:0-8889 GCA_049289835.1 Saprospiraceae bacterium
GCAGGTGATCAAAAATAAGAGCGAAAAAATGAGCCGATATGCGAGTAAAGTTGTCGGGCTTATTTTTATCGCTATCGCGATCAGTCAGGCATTTAGGTATTATTGGTGATCGGGTGATCGAGTGATCAGGTGATCAGGTGATCAGTTGATCAGGTGATCAAAATGATCAGTATTCAGTTTTTAGTAAACTAGTAGTTTTTGCCATTTGTTCCTTATTATTCGTTACTCGTAATTCGATACTAGGTATTCGTTACTAGTTATTCGTTACTCGTTATTCGTTATTCGTTACTCGTTATTCGTTATTCGTTACTCGTTATTCGTTACTCGTTATTCGTTACTCGTTACTCGTTATTCGTTATTCGTTATTCGTTACTCGTTACTCGTTATTCGTTATTCGTTATTCTTTTTTGGTTACACAATTATTGTATTGAATTACATAATTACAAGGTTATTAATTCGGTTAAATTTTTTGAATAAAATGCCAATAAACTTTTGGGTTATGTCTTTGTTCCGATAGCGGTTCCCTCCTAACACTATATATTCAAAACAAAAGACTTATGAAAGTTTTATTCTTTCTGGCGTGCTTTTTCGCCCTGACGACTACTATGTCTTCGCAAAAAATGGCGCATGATCATTACACTGTATCCGGTGGTTTATTGGGTGCCATGAATTATGACAAATTCAGAATCACAGGTGACAATGCCGGCAATGTAGGCTACAAGACCTATATCGGTTGGTCTGCAGGAGCTTGGTTAAATCTTCCTTTAGGTAATACCTTTTCTTTGGAACCCCAGGTGATGTATTCATATTATAAATATGGAGCGATTTCAGGAACAGCTTTACTCCGGTATGGAGGACTGAGCTATGTATCCATTCCTGTATTATTAAAAATTCATCTTTGTCGCGATTTCGCATTTACGCTCGGACCACAGATAGATCTTCTGGGAAGTCTTCATAACACACCGTCCGAAAACTCAAAAGATGATTTCGCTTCTTCAAGCATTTCTGTCAGTGGTGGAATTGAATTTTTACCTCATTCACCTGTCGTTTTTTTCGGACGATATATTCATGGCCTGACCAACATGGATGACAAAGGATTCACTCCTGATGCTGAATATTTTAATCATAACGTCCAGGTCGGATTGAAGGTGAAATTATTTGGGAAAGTAATTCCAGCTGATACAGACGGTGATGGAATAGCGGATGTCAATGATAAATGTCCACTTGTATTTGGTTTAGCTAAGTTTGCCGGATGTCCTGATAGTGACAATGATGGTGTCACTGATGCAAATGATTTATGCCCTACAGTGGCGGGTGTCGAAAGATATAATGGTTGTCCTATTCCGGACACTGACAGTGACGGCATCAATGACGAAAATGATAAATGCCCTAAAGAAGCGGGTGTGGCTAAATACAATGGATGCCCTATCCCGGACACTGATGGAGATGGTATCAATGACGACAATGACAAATGTCCTA
The DNA here is from genome assembly GCA_049289835.1 of Saprospiraceae bacterium. GTDB lineage: Bacteria > Bacteroidota > Bacteroidia > Chitinophagales > Saprospiraceae > Opimibacter. The sequence goes on from JBATMM010000332.1 coordinate 1,480, forward strand.
CCAAAGATGGTGTAGCTAAATATGATGGTTGTCCTGTACCTGACACAGATGGAGATGGCATCAACGATGATCTTGACAAATGTCCTACCAAAGCTGGTGTAGCGAAATATGATGGTTGTCCTGTACCAGACAGAGACAATGATGGTGTTGTTGACGAAAAGGATGATTGCCCGGATATTGCAGGACCTGCTGACAATGATGGTTGTCCAAGAGTTGAAAATGCAGTATTTAATACTAGGATGATCCAATTTATAACGGGTAGTGCAGTGCTCACTAAACAAGCGAAGAAGGACATCAAGGAAGGGGCAAAATTGCTCAATAGCGCTACATTTGTTGCACTGAAAGTTGAAATCCAGGGGCATACCGATAGTGATGGTTCTGAGGAATATAACCACACCTTAAGTCATAAGCGTGCAGATTCTGTCAAAGCTGAATTAGTAAAAAATGGTGTAGATGCTAATCGCATGACCATCAATGGCTATGGTGAAGATCGCCCAATAGCCGACAATGCAACTGCAGCCGGAAAAACAAAGAATCGCAGAGTTGAATTGAAAGTAAAACAGTAGTTACCCAAGAGAAAAGAATAGTCAGACAACCCCGCATCCATCATGGGTGCGGGGTATTTTTTTATATCCCGGACCATTTAATGCCAGGGGATTCCGACATTAGAGTGATTATTAAAGTGCACATTCATGAGATACATTATATCCATTACTATTCTTTGCATTTTCATTAGTTGCCATCAAACTGTAAAGGAGGAAGCAAAAACGGTTATGCCTGGAAAAGTTTTGCCGGGAAAGATTAAGCGTATTGATTCTTTTCAATCTTCTTTCGTTGATGCCCGTAAAATCGATATCTGGACACCCGGTGATTTTGATCCTACAAAAAAATATGCAGTGATCTATTTGCAGGATGGTCAAATGCTATTTGACAGCACGACGACCTGGAATAAGCAGGAATGGCAGATGGATGAAACGATGGATAAATTGCTTAAGGAGAATAAAATCCAGGATGCGATTGTAGTTGGAATCTGGAATAATAATGAATACCGGAGTGCTGAATATGTTCCGGAAGTGGCTTTAAAATATTTTCCAAATGCGTTGAAAGCAGATCTGGAAAAAAATTATTTCAAAAGCAAACCCAGGTCTAATGATTACCTGCGGTTTCTCGTCTATGAATTGAAAACATTTATTGATAGCTCCTACCCTACTTATAAAGATCCTCAGCATACATTCATTATGGGATCAAGTAAAGGAGGATTGATTTCGTTGTATGCCATCTGTTTATATCCACAAATCTTTGGCGGAGCGGGATGTCTGTCTACGGATTGGGTGCTGACTGTGCCTCAAAGCAAAGACGAGGAATCCAAATTCAATATCCCACCCACTTTCATTAAATATCTTGCTGAAAATCTACCCGATCCGAAAAATCACAGGATTTATTTTGATTATGGCACTGAAACGCTTGATCATTATTATGAACCATTTCAGATTCAGGTGGATTCTCTGATGGTCAAAAACGGCTACACCTCAAAAAACTGGATGACAAAGAAATTTCCCGGAGAAGATCATTCGGAGCATGCATGGGCGAGGAGACTTCATATACCTCTTGAATTCCTGATCGGAGTGAATAATAAGTAGTGAGTAGTGTGCTTCAACCTGCTTGACTCATCCTTCTGCAGCAGCTCTACAACCATAGTGAATTGCAGTAGCAGGGCTTGACCCTGCCTCTGAGAAACACTAAAACGTGATGGCATGGTCTGGGGTCCATTGTCCATGGTCTGAAGCAGCTGTCCATTCGGCTCAAATAAAAAAAATACATATTAATTTTTCTATTATTTGTTACCTTGTAGGTTCTGTTTGTGAAAGGAGACTTTCATGAATCCATAAATATCTCTTCAATTCAATCAAAACAACAAAACCACTTACAATGAAACAAATTTCTCTATTGCTATCTCTAGGCATGCTGCTGTGCCTGATCTCATGTGCTCCTGGCGCGAAAGGAGATCAAAAAGCAGAAGAAACGAATAGCCAGGCTCCATACAAAGCAATGTTGATCAGGCATCAGGTTAGTGACTATGCTAACTGGAAAGTCGGTTTCATGGCACATGATTCTATGCGCTCAGCATATGGCATCAAATCTTTGGCGGTGGGCAGAGGTAAGGATGATCAAAACACCGTCATCGTCCTCAGTGAAATCAGTGACATCCAGAAAGCAAAGGATTTCGCAGCTTCTCCCGGGCTGAAGGAAGCTATGGTAAAAGCCGGCGTCACAGGAACGCCTACCATTGAATATATAAATGTCATCAGGGATGACACGACCACAATCCCACAAAATGACCGTGTCATGGTTAGTCATCATGTCAAAGACTTTGATACATGGCTTAAGGCATTTGACGGAGAAGGAAAAGCCACCAGGGCTGCAAATGGTATTGTAGACCGAGGTATGGCCAGAGGTATTGATGATCCAAATATGATCTATCTCCTTTTCGCCATTACAGACATGGCAAAAGCCGATGCCAGAATGCAATCCGAAGATTTGAAAAAAATCATGACCGATGCCGGAGTGGATGGTGCTCCTTCATTTTTCAAATTCACTTGGGATACGAGCAAGTGATCTGGTGATCTGGTGATCTGGTGATTTGGTGATCTGGTGATCTGGTGATCTGGTGATCTGGTGATTTGGTGAGCAGTGAGCAGTGAGCAGTGAGCAGTGAGCAGTGAATAGTGATTAGTGAAACATACTTGAATACTTGAATACCTGAATACTTGAATACTTGAATACTGAATACTGAATACTGAATACTGAATACTTGAATACTTGAATACTTGAATACTTGAATACTGAAGTAGCTAGAATAAACTTTTAATTAATTCCTTGTTTGCCTTGTTTAAAATGACGGGCAAACAAGGTTTTTTTTTGAATGGAATTTACTTTCAACTATTCTTAATTCTTTTTTATTTCTTTAAACGACAATACAATTAAACTCATAATCTTATAAACCCATAAGCTTATAAACTTTAATACAGTTAGTCATGCTTATGAAAGTCCATCAATCCGACCAGTTCCTTTGCAATCACATCTTCTCTTGTCCAGACTATAAAATGGTTTTCGCCTTCAAAAATGAGGGTACGGACAGTATCCGCCATCGTCAGTTTTTCTTTTGCATATTCAAGATTTTGAAAGGGAACAAGAACATCCTTATTTCCCTGGATCAATGAAACAGGCACATGAATACGATCCCAATCATCTTCGATCATGAAAAGGTCACTTCGTAAAGGCATTAGTTCTTCATTGCTGACTTTGAATGTAACAGGTAACAATTCTTTGACAAGTGGTAAATCAATCCATTTACGCCATGGAGATTTTGACTCTAATTCGGGACTGACGGAACCGGCTATTATGGCCAGGCCTGCAATAAGCCTTGGATGACGCATAGCGGCCTGTACTATGATCGGGCCTCCATAACTGTGTCCTACAAGCCAATACCGATCATAGTGAAGGGATGTCATCATATCCGCCAGAATATTCGCTTGCCCGGACAATGAAATTTCAGCCTTTCCATAGCCAGAATGGCCAAAGCCCGGTCTGTCGTAGACGATGAGGTCAGCCCGTGACAATAAGGTAGTATCTACCATGTAGTCCAGGAAAGCATCCAGGGACCCTGGTGAACCATGCACAAAAATGATAGCGTCTTTGTGCTTTTTGTCAATTGAAGTTTTCAGATAAACGATCGGATGTTTTCGGAGTGTAAGGGTATCTATCACACCATTTACATAGTGTCTTTGTAAAAATGTCCATATCTCTGAATCATCCTTTCGCATCTTCATTCCATCGAATATCCTGACTCCGATGAGAATGGTCAATGGAATCAAAATGATAATCAACAGAATCCTTCTGATCCATCTCAGTACTTTATTTCTTTTTTTTCTCACGTCAGGTTGGTTGATTCGTTTTTTGTGTGAGTATCTGGTCTATCCATTGCTTTGACGATTCACATGTATCCTCACCCTTAAGCAATGGACCAAATAATACACGTCCTGTGATATATTTTAATCTGAACAACCTGAAGAAATGCGGGATGAAAGTATGTTTACCGATGAAAGCAACTAAAGGGCTGTGATACATAATGGCGATAGGCTGAACGGGAACGCCTGCAAGAAATGCAGCCTGAAAAGAACGCGGGCGGAAAGGTAATGTTCCGGGTCCGCCTGAAGTAGTTCCTTCAGGAAAAATAAGAATGGAGGTTCCTTCTTCCAATGCGCTTTGTACAGCAACTACTGTTTCGAGTCTGCTTGATTTATCTTCTCTGTTTACAAATATTGTACCTGCCATATATCCACCAAGGCCAACAAGTGGCCATTTTAAAATCTCGGCTTTAGCTACCACATTAGCTTCTACATGGACAAGAATGACAAATGGATCAATATAGCCGATGTGGTTAGCTACATAAAGACAGGTTCCTTCGTAAGGAACTCCTTTCATCTCCATTCGCATACCCATCATGTCGGGAACGTGACTAAGCCATCTGCGACGTAATCGGGCACCTGCATTCTTTTTGGGCATACCCAATAGCATCATAATGATGAATCCGGCGATATGAATAATAGTGGCAAAGGCGAAATAAAAGAAACGCCATATGACCCTGATCCATCCCTGCATAAAACAAAGTAAATGGTTGTAACCGAGACTAAAAACCTAAAGGAAAGAGATTAATTTTTGATGGAAATTTCCCAACAGGCCGGAGATGATTTTTGACCTTTAAAAATCAACCTTGTTTACCCTTAAAAATCCGTAAAAATGGTAGGGGAAAACACTGACAACCCATGCAGAAAACAGGGATAGTAAAAACGGAATTACACTGATTTTTACTCTATATTTTATTGTATATCAGCACTTTATAAAGTTGTAAAGAAATACTTGCAATCCTTTTTAAATCTCGTCCGTTTACATATCAAAGCGAAACAGATACATAGATCATCAATAAAAGGACAAACAATTCTGTTTCGATAAAAACTGAAAATATAGAAAGACTCTTACTTAATTATATCTCATCACATTTCTAAAATCTCTATTTATTATGACAAACATAGATAATCAAAATTCCGAAAACCAGGGTTTAGGATGGAAAGTAGCCTCGATCATTATGGGCGTGCTACTTATTGGTTCTATTGCATTTGGTGTTATGTTTTACAACAGACACAATGAATCAGCTCACAAGGCCATGGACCTGAGCACGCAGCTCGACAATACAAGGACTCAGCTTCAGGGCGAACTGGCTACACTCAACAGTGCCTACACAGGAGAAATTGCTACTAACGATACCCTCTCTTCTGAACTTCAAAAGAAAGTAACAGAAGTAGCGGATCTGCAGGATCGCATCGCTAAAGCTAAAAAGGATCTCAAATCCAGCCTTGCTAACAATAAGGAAATTCAGGCAAGACTTGCCCAGATGGAAGACCTTAAAGTGGCTTTGGAAAAAGACATTGCAGCTTTAAGAGATGAAAATGTAGCTCTGGCATCAAGCAATCATGATCTGAATACAGAATTGACTTCAACGAAAGACGAAGTTGTCAATCTGAATTCAAAAGTGATGTCACTGACAGCTGCTAATACCAAACTGACAGGCAGACTGAAGATATTAGCACCTGCAGGTTTCAGGGCTGATAATTTCACAGTTACTTCTGCTGACAAAAGAGATAAGCTGACAACCAAAGGCAAAAAAATTGAGGAAATCACGGTCAAGTTTGATCTGAACAATATACCTGAAGAATACCAGGGAAATCGTTCAATCTACCTGGTGCTTACCCAATTTAATGGCAATCCGGTGACAGTCGTTCCTGGTAAAGATGTAAATCTCACATTCGGTGAAGAAGCCGTGAATGTACATGCAGCAGATCTTGAAAATGTGGATCTCAAGGATCGTCAATCGATGACGATGTCTTTTGAGCCTACAGATAATATGTCTCCGGGCACTTACAACCTGATGGTTTATTCAGACAATGGATACCTCGGAAGCACAGGTTTCATGGTCAGCAAATAAAATAGAAATCATAAAAATATAGTGGGAGGCCATATATCCTTATTACCAACCATTATCATAAGAAGCCGGTTCTCCCAACCGGCTTCTTCAATTTTTTAATTATCTCTTTGTAACATCTGAATCGTATTCTCAGGAATATCCTCCATATCCAAAATCATAAGACCATCAAGCGCATTATTAAAATTTGGGTCCAGGTTAAAGCCAAGGAATTTCGCATTCTGACGAATATACTGTCTCATCAGGATAGGAAATTGAATATGATCAGGTTGAAGATGATCTAATACTTCTTCGATATTAAAAGTAGTGTCCTGAACGTCTTCAATATCCATTGTCCTGACCTGAATCAACGCCGGATTAAACGGGGTTCTTGGATTAAACCACTTTGCAAAGGAAGGATGATAAAAATGCCTCTTAGCATATTCCATCAATACTTTCCTGGAGAAATCGGAATAATAACGGCTGATACTTACAGGGCCAATTAGAAATTTATACTGTTTGTTTTTAATCATGTAGGCCATGATCCCCTTCCACAACAAATAGAGTGGTAGGTTTTTACGCTGATAATCATCTACAATGAAGGAGCGACCCAACTCAAGGCACTGTGGCAAATAGACATTGAACGCAGGATCAATATTGAAAAATGAATTGATGTAGAATCCTTCTGCACCATATTCCGCAAAAATCTTATCTCCACAACCAAACCTATATCCTCCTACAAGCCGGGACGCATTTTCATCCCAAATAATAAGTTGCTCATAATAATCATCAAAAGAGTCGGTATCATAAGCTAAACCGGTGCTCTCTCCTATCTGCCTGAAGGTAATCTCACGCTGACGACCCAATTCCTGTCTCAATGCAGGTCTTCCGTCCAGATTACAAACGATAAGGATATATGGGGAAGTCCGAAGGATGATATTGTCCTGCTTTAAAGCCTCGATTTCAATCCGAAGAAGTAAAGGGTCTGCCGCAGGTCCTATATTATCCATATCCATATCCAGGCAAAATACTTCCTGAGTGATAAAAATAGAATAATTCATCCTGTAAAGGTCAAAACACCTGGCACCAAAAGATGCATTTCACATGGCAATTAATTGTAATATTTTTGAAAAGATAATGGATATTGGGATACCGGATACCGGACTCAATTTTCATCATTAAGGAGTTGCACAATTTAAAACAGAATTTTCTTACTCTCGCTCTTCTCTCACTCTCTCACTTCTCTCACTCCGAAAGTAAAAACCTATCAATAAATTCCCGCACACATCCTTTTCCTCCTTCGCGTTGCAGGACAACATCGACTACACTGATGACTTTGAAATGGGCATCGGACGGACATGCGGACAAACCAACACTTTGAAGTAATTCAA
>JBATMM010000333.1:0-7034 GCA_049289835.1 Saprospiraceae bacterium
ATGATGTAGATAGACTTGATCTTATAGCAGATCGGTTTAGTAAGATAGGATCAGCACCTGCTTTGGATCCTGTCAATATCTACGCGCAGATGAGGGAGATCACAAATTACATCCGTCGTCGAGCCTCACGCAAAATCGTATTTGAAGAACCACCAGAGAATTCAGCTCCTTTGATCGTAAATATCAATCCACCTCTATTCAACTGGGTGGTAGAAAATATAATGCGCAATGCACTTGATGCAATGGAAGAAGGCACCGGTACGATAAAATGGGAAGTGCATGATCATGCACATGATATTGAAATCAATATTTCAGACACAGGAAAGGGTATACCTCCTTCAAAATTGAAAACCATATTTGAACCCGGCTTTACGACAAAAGCAAGAGGCTGGGGACTAGGGCTTAGTCTTGCACAGCGCATCATAGAGAATTATCACAAGGGACGGATTCATGTCAAGCATTCAAAGCTTGGTGAGGGGACTATGTTTGCGATACACTTGCCGAAACAAAAGGCAATAAGCAATAAGCAATAAGCAATAAGCAAAAGGCAATAAGCAATAAGCAATGAGCAAAAGGCAATGAGCAATAAGCAATAAGCAAAGAAATCAAAATTATGACGTTCGAGTGTCTCTGACCTCGAACATAGATAAATCATAGGTTACGTTTTTAAGGTCGGCAACACTCAGACGTCAGTCCGCATATTTCTTTATTCGAGGTCGGAGACACTCGAACGTCACATCGCGTTATTAAAAGATTTCAGAAAAAAGGTCCTGGTTGCTGAGCTGCGGTAGAGAAAAGAGTAAAGCCGTCGAAGCATAGGGGATTTAGGAATAGAATAAGATTTTACCTTTACCCCGGCAATAAAACTTATCATGAATTCCCAACTCACTATCTTCCTTCAGCACCTCTCGCTGGATCCTGAAAAAATTCATTACATGCTGACGCCTGCGGAGCTTATAGAAGCTACGATTCAGAAGAGACAGGGTGTATTGAATGATACTGGTGCGCTTTGCATTGACACCGGAAAATTCACCGGCCGGTCGCCGAAAGATCGCTACATCGTCAAAGATGATATCACTCGTGAGACGGTGGACTGGGGCCTGGTCAACAAGCCCTTTGAGAATGATCAATATGAAGTGCTCAAAAAAGATATCCTTGATTATGTGCGGCAGCATGAAATCTATATCCATGACGGATATGTATGTTCCGATGACATCTACAGACTCAATGTCAGAGTCCTGGCGGAGTATCCGTGGAGCGCTTTGTTTGCCAATAATATGTTTCTGCGTCTGACCGGACCGGAGATTGATAGTTATGCACCCGAGTGGACAGTCGTATGTGCACCCGGATTTAAAGCTGATCCGGCAAAGCATAGTACACGACAGGCAAATTTCGCCGTCATCAATTTTACAGATCGTGCGATATTGATTGGTGGTACAGGATATACAGGAGAAATCAAAAAAGGAATCTTCAGTGTACTCAATTATATATTGCCCCAAAACGAAAACACACTTTCGATGCATTGCTCAGCTAATGTGGGCAAACAAGGAGACACTGCTGTTTTCTTTGGTCTTTCCGGAACGGGCAAGACAACCTTAAGCGCAGATCCGCTGCGCTATCTTATCGGTGATGATGAACATGGATGGTCAGAAGAAGGGGTCTTCAATTTTGAAGGCGGATGTTATGCCAAGTGTGTTGATCTCACTGAAGAAAAGGAACCTGATATATACAGAGCTATCAAACATGGAGCTCTGTTGGAAAATATTCGTTTTTATCCTGGTTCGCGTACAGTCAATTATGCTGATATATCGGTGACGGAAAACACAAGAGTTTCTTATCCTCTTTATCATATTCAAAATGTAATGCCTGGTTCTGTGTCAGGACATCCGCGCAATATTTTCTTTCTCACTGCAGATGCTTTCGGGACATTGCCCCCGATCAGCAAGTTGACGCCGGCACAGGCGATGTATCATTTTATTTCAGGATATACGGCAAAGGTTGCAGGGACTGAAGCCGGAGTGACAGAACCGCAGGCTACTTTTTCAGCATGTTTTGGCGCGCCTTTTCTTCCCTTACATCCTACAAAATATGCTTCGATGCTTGGCGAATTGATGCGACGATACAAAGTCAATGTATGGCTGGTCAATACCGGTTGGTCAGGTGGGCCATATGGCGTAGGCAGTAGAATTAAGCTCTCCAATACCAGAGCGATGATCACAGCAGCACTTGAAGGGAATCTTAATCATGTACGCTACAAAACGCATGAAATATTTAACCTGGCGATGCCGATGTCTTGCCCCGGAGTAAGTGATCAGAATATTCTCAATCCTGTGCAGACATGGAAGGATGCAGAAGCATACAAAACAAAAGCGATTTCACTGGCCCAATCCTTTCATCGTAATTTTTATAAATATGCCTCTCAAGCTTCTGATGAAATATTATCAGGAGGACCGCAAAAATTTGGAGAGATTGATATGAGTGGTGCGGCTAGTGAAGATATACCCGGATAGACTGGTCGAAACGACACGGATCACATTTTCACTACTCGCTTCACAATTTCGCCAATCTTTACCCAATAGACATTCGCAGGAAAAGCTGAAATATCTAAATTCATTTCTGCTTTTCCATTGTTTCTAAATTCCTTTAAAGTGCGTCCATTCAAATCCAGTAGCTGAATTTTATTTTTTATATCAACCGGGTTTTTAAAAGAGATGTGCACTACATCCGAGGTTGGGTTTGGATAAACATCAATATTATTTTTATCGTCCGCTAAATCATTTACAGCAGTCGAGGAGTTTGGAAAATATTTCACTGTGAGCTCACCGAAAAGATCTGCAGTTTTACTTCCTGTCCCACCGAATATTTGGCCGACCGCATAGAATGTGTTGATACCTGCGTTGATGTTGTATACGCGGGTATGCGAAAATGAATAACGATTCTGATCATTATCCAGAGCCTGAAGCGTAACGCTGCCATCTGCTGCAGTCCAATCAACACTGTTGCTCGCCGCCAGGACTATATCATAACCTTGATTAGCCGTTAAATATCCGTCAAGAACAACCATGACTTTACCGGCCTCCGGTGCAGTAAGCGCCAGAGAAGTCAAGGTCGTAGACTGGCCATTCAGATCAATAGTCGGCAGTGTAAAACCACTGAATAATATTTTTTCAGGACCGGTAGTCGGATAAAACTCCACAAGAAGGTTGCCATAAACCCAGATCATGCCTGTTCCTCCTGCTTCTCCATATTGTTGGGATACCGCATAATAAGTATAGTCGCCAGCTGCAGGGACATTGTACACTCGTGTGTGCGAAAATGAATTTTCATCTACATCCCCATCATTGACGGCTTCCACAGCTACATTACCATCATTGAAGGACCAGTTCATCGTATTGCTTGCCGCGAGTACGATGCGGTCACCCGGATCACTCGTGATAGAACCATCGAACCTGACCACCATTTTTCCGGCGGCGGATGCATGAATAGTTTGTTGACCTACGACAGTGGAGTTCGTCACATCACCATTGAAAATAAAACCTGTGGATTTTACAGCCGAGGGACCTCCATCAGGAAAATATTCTACAGTGAGTGTACCATAGATCGAGGCGATACCACTACCCTCCAATTCAACAAAATTTTGGGCTACTGCCGAATACGTGTGTGCTCCTGCTGTAACGGGATAAACGCGTGTATGCGAAAATGGTCTTCCGAAACCAGCCTTTGAAGTTTCAAGAGATACATTGCCATCATTAGTCTGCCAGTCCCCGCTATTACTGGCGGCCAGTACAATCAGGTCACCTACGGAAGCATAACATTCACCATCAAAATGAACCACTACATAGCCATCTGAGGGCAATGTAGTATTGATAGATCCAAGTACGATTACACCTGCTCGAAGGTTAAGTCCTGGTTGATTGATCGATTGGGAATAAACAGCAGTCTGAGCATGTAACATGACAGTGGAAAGAGGAAGCAAGAAAATAGAAAGCAGGTAAATTTTTTTCATGATCTTTTTTTTAAGTTACCACTGGAAACAATGAAAAGGCAGGTGAGGTTTTGAAATGGGATACTTTAAAGTTAAGTCGAATTATGGATAGATGCCCTGCAACATAACAAGGAATTCATCCGATGCCGTCATATTATTTTTTGAAGTTTGATGTTCCTCCTTAACTTACCACAGAACACCTTAATCTATTTACCTTGCAGACTCAACATATTTCAATGAAAACTGTGTTCAAGTCTTTTTCAGGCAAACTATTTGCATATATTCTGGAGGTATTGATGATAACCTTTCTGTTCATTTCATGTCAGAAACATACCTCAACAACAGAATCAAAATCATCCAATTGCAAGTTCTTTGCAGGCTTAGCAGAAGGAGATGACAACAGAGAAGCTGATTTCAAAGCGCAGGTTGCAGCCTTCAATCAAAACTATATGCTGTATCGGAAGGGAGAAATGTCCGCAACGCAGAGTGATAATCCGTATCACCAGACTCCCTACCATATGAGTATTGATCCGATCGACAGACCGAATGATATGCTTGATTCTTTAAATCGGCTTGGACATAAAGTCGGATTGATGATCGGTTTTGGAAAACCAGTGCCCACAGAAAATATTGTGACGCTTTATCTCATGCTATTGAAAGAAGAATTAACTCAGTTAGACAGCAATAATTGTACAGTCTCATTCCAGGTTGAAAAGGCAGATAGCACCCCTCTTTATTATTCATATAATACAACGACTGATCTTTGGTCACCTATAGATAAATCTATTATAGACAGGTGGGTTTCAAATCTATACGATGAGGATCCTGCGCACGCACCGGTATTCAAAGGCTTTTATGTTCATCATCCAACCGGAAAAAACATAGACATGGATGATTATTTATATGTCGGACTAAAACACGGCGCATCAAAAGATACGCTGAATATTTTCAGCTTAAACAGACCATTTAAAGAAACCGGAAAGGATATTCAGTTTACCTATACCCGTTTTCATAGCTCATCCGGTCATCCGAATGTATCAACCTCATTCGTTTCCGGCGACACAAAAAATATCATCAGAGCCTGCCCCCCATATTGTCTACAATAATCCGAGCGAAGATTGTACGAAGAGGTAGGATGGTGGGTCATTCCACATTTTTACCACATAGGCACTTAAGTACATTTAGAAAGTCAATTAGATTTTTTTGATTTGTATCCAAAAATCAAATCCTAATAAATCATATTTTTTCTTACTAAATCCGCGTCCTCTTTTTTTTACCACATAGGCACTTAAGCGCACTTAGAAAGTCACTTAGAAAATAAAATAGAACATGTTTTCCTATTCCGCCCTTTCCGCCTTTTCTACCTTATTTTATGCCCATTTCACTTTTCTGGTCAGATACATCACCAATGCAATGATGACAAATAATGCTATACTTCCGGCAAGCAAGGCAAAGTCTTCCAATTGAAGAATAATGTAGATGAATCCAAATAACAAGATCAACAGTCCCCCGACAAGAGTAGCATATCTTTTTTCCGAAAAAATACTTCTGCTGTAAAGCGATATCAATAGTATCGTAGCTAAGGAAGCAACTACATATGCCGGATCAAAACCCAAATGTTCTGATAAGGAAAGTAGCAAAATGAAAAAGATCACTAAGGCCGCACCGACAAGGCCATATTGAAGTGGATGTACTTTTTGTTTTTTCAACACTTCGCAAAAGAAATAAACGGCAAAAGTGAGCGTGATCAGAAGGAACGCATATTTAACCGTCCTCTCATTTTTTGTATACTGATCTACAGTATCAAATAGTTCAACACCAAACACCGGCGTTTTAGCCGCAGATGTCTCATAACCATTTGGATCATTATACCTGTAAATACTTACATTCTGAAACGATTGTGGATTGACATCTGTCCATTGCTGTGTGATCTGACGGTTGATATCAAGGATCTTCCAGCTGGCTTCAAATCCTTTATCATTGATCGTGCTTGTATCCGGCAGAAACTGGCCTTCAAATTTTGGTGAGGGCCATGAAGAAGACATTTTGACTTTATTATTACCGGCTACAGGAGAAAAATAAATGCCCTGGCTTCCTTTGAGATTGAGCATAATGTTAAAATCCAGTTTTTCATTTTTGACAAGACGTTCCGGCAGATGACACATCAATCCATTCGTCAGATTGATGCCAGCAGGTGCAGCAGCAGTCATCGGAATGATCGTGTCGCCAATATTAAAATTGACTTGTGTACTGATACCGGATAAATCAGTGACAGCCACATGCACGGTAGCTTTTTCCCACATGATTTTATCCGCAGCTATATTCAGTGCGGCCAGATCCGGATAGTTAAAACTTCCTTTGATGTCCAGATTGCTTTCATAGAGAATGACTTTGAAAATACTGCGCTTCTTGATCACCGGTGTGATGGTACCATGGGTCACCAGGTCATGCGGGAAGTAATATAGTTTGTGCTCATTCCATTCTGAAGGCAGCTTGCTATTAAGTTTTATTTCTTCCAGGTAAGGAATTTCGATATAGGGTCCGGTGACAGTCTGAAGTTGTCCCCACTTGCTGCTGACTTCATTAGTGACCTGCATTTTTCGTGATGATCGTTCCTGTACCAGTGATGTTATCATCATACTGGGGATCATCAGGATGAGAATAAGAATTCCGATGATGATGACTTTCACCAGTGGATTGTCAGACCATTTTTTTACTTCCGAGTCATTGCTTGTTGTCGCTTCCATTTGATAATGATTTGTATTTAGAAAGTCCCCTTTAGGGGATTTAGGGGCAAAAAGGATTTAAGATTTAAACCGTATTAATTTTTCAAGTGCAGTGATATGTGTTTCAAAAGCTTTACGACCTTGTTTTGTGATTTTATATCGTGTCATAGGTTTACGTCCTACGAATGATTTTTGAACACTGATATAAGCCGCGGCTTCCAGTCCTTTCAAATGTGAAGCAAGGTTGCCATCTGTGACATCCATTAGCGTTTTGAGCGCATTGAAATCTATAGATTCATTGACAGCCAGAGCAGCCATGATAC